>NZ_JBLQTZ010000002.1:0-47328 GCF_048684565.1 Serratia sp. BNK-33-b | reverse complement strand
TCACCAAGGAGCATTGCGCATGAGCAAACTGACTTCCTTCCTCGGGGCCTTCGGACGGTTCGCCCAGGTCAAGAAGCTGTGCCGCGTCAACGGGCGCGGTATCTACAAGCGCATAGACGAAAACCGCGAACTGCTCGAACTGCTGCAACGGGAAAGCCCCGACCTCATGAAGCGCTGCCCGTGGATTGAGGGCTGGCTAGAAAGCCAAGACCATTTCTTGGTCGAACTGGCCGCGACCGTCGGCACAAAGAACGACCTTGCCGGGAGCTTCCCGAACTATCCGCGCCCGTGGCCGGGCCACGACCGTAAGGGGGCATAAGCATGGACATGCCGAAGTGGTTGAAATGGACGCTTGGCATCGTGGCATTCATCGCCGCGACTGTCGGCGTCGTGTGGCTGTCGGGCTTCCTGTTCTTCGCGTTCAGCAAGACGAACCCGATAGGCAAGACGGACTTCTCGACGTGGTGGACGTACTGGCAGTTCTACCAGGGCGATCCGGTCATAGCGAAGCGCCTCAAGGTGTCGTTGATCGTCGCGGCCGTAGTGGCCTACGGCGTGCCCGTTTTCGCCATCATTGCAGCCATGCGCGAAGTGCGTTCGCTGCATGGTGAATCCCGGTTCGCAAGGCCGGGCGAAGTCGCCAAGGCCGGGCTGTTCGCCAAGACGGGCATCATCGTCGGCAAGCTGGGCCGGCGCTTCCTGATGTTCTCCGGCATGCAATTCGTGCTGCTGGCCGCGCCGACCCGCTCGGGCAAAGGCGTCGGCATCGTCGTGCCGAACCTGCTCAACTGGCCGGAATCGGTAGTAGTGCAGGACGTGAAGCTGGAAAACTTCCTCATCACGTCCAAATACCGGGCCAAGTACACAAAGGTCTATCTGTTCAACCCGTTTGCGATCACCGAGGACGCCGAGGGCAACCCGCTACATGGGCGTTCGCACCGCTATAACCCACTCGGCTACATCAGCGACGATCCGCGCTTGCGTGTGACCGACATTCTGGCAATCGGCTATTCGCTCTATCCGGGCGAAGGCCGCGACGCCTTTTTCGATGACGCGGCCCGAAACCTGTTCCTGGGCCTGACGCTGTACCTCTGCGAAACGCCGACCTTGCCGCGCACCATGGGCGAACTGCTGCGCCAGTCGTCGGGTAAGGGCCGGCCGGTGAAGGAGCACATTCAGGGCTTCATTACCGAGCGCAATTACCGCGAGTTTGGCGACGTGATGTTGAACGACCTGGGCGAGAACCGCGCGGCCGTCGTGGAAGCGGTTGCCGCGATCCGTGCTTGCACCGACGCCGAGGCCGACGCGCTTTGCTCCGAAGTGCCGGTAGCGGTCGCCGAGAACGTCGGCAAGGCCGAGCTTGACCAAATCGAACTGCTGTTGAGCGCGGCCGGTGCGGAGTATGAAACCGAGCGCCGGCTTGTGCCTCTGACGGTGTGGGACGGCGTGGGCCTGCCGCCTCTGTCGATGGAGTGCGTTGACGCTCTGAACCGCTTCACGTCAACGTCCGACAACACGCTGTCGAGCATCATGGCGACGTTCAACGTCCCGCTGACCATTTGGGCAAGCCCGATTGTCGATGCCGCGACCAGTGCGAACGACTTCGACCTGCGCCGCGTCCGCAAGGAACGCATGTCGATCTACATCGGCATCCCGGCGAACAAGCTGGCCGAGGCCAAGCTGCTGCTGAATATGTTCAAGACGCAGTTGGTCAACCTCAACACCAACCAACTGCTGCATTCGACGCCTGAACTCAAATACACCTGCTTGATGCTGGAAGACGAATTCACGGCACCCGGCCGGATCGGCATCATCGACAAGGCGAACTCGTACATGGCCGGCTATGGTCTGCGGCTGCTGACCATCATCCAGTCGCCGGGCCAGCTTGAGGCGGAACCGCCAAAGGGCTACGGCAAAGAGAACGCCCGCACGTTCATTACGAACCATGCGTGCCAGATTCTCTACACGCCGCGCGAGCAACGCGACGCGAACGAATATTCCGAAATGCTCGGCTACTACACCGTGCATGCACGCGGCAAGAATTGGGGCCGTGGCAACACCGGATATTCCGAGCAAATCGGTGAAGGCGCGGGCCAGAAGCGCGCCCTGATGATGCCGCAAGAACTCAAGGAGATGAGCCAGCAAAAGCAAATCATCAACCTTGAAAACACCAAGCCGATTCAGTGCGACAAGATTGCCTACTACGCCGATCATGTGTTCATGGATCGGCTGAAATCTGTGTCGCCGACCTTGCAAGCCCTAGGCCGCAAGCTGCCCTCCAAAAAGCAGCTTGAAGACACCTGGGGATCGGGCGAACTGGCGTCGCCGGTCCCGGTGCTCGACCTCGACTTGCACGAAGCTGTCGTGCAGGCCCGTACCCGTGAAATGACCGTCGCCGACGTTGAACAGGGCATCGACCTGCGCAAGCTGGCCGTCGATACCTCGAAACTCGCCGTCGCGGCCGGCTCTGATGGTCTGGAACCTGACCAGATTGAAGACTTCGTGAATGGCTTCTTCGATGCGCTCGACGCGGCCGACGATAGCGAGCACGAAGACGGCGAGGCCGTCGATGACGACGGTTCGAGCGCCCCGCCAAGCGACGACGAACTTGCCGCGCTCGATGCCGAGGCCGACGCCGAAGACGAAGCGGCCGAAGTGAACGCCATTGCGCCGCCTCCCGCTGCGCCCGAGCCTGTTACGACGGTCGCAGAAGTGCCGGCCGTTCCGGCTGCTACTGTCGCCCAGGCTGCGCCAGCGCCGGCCGCCGAAACCCTTCGTCATGACGAAGACGACGGCGACTTGATCGCGGCGGAACCTTCCGACGACGAACTGGCGGCAATGATGGATGAAGTATTCCCAGGCGATGACGCGCTGCCGGACGAAGCTGAAATGCTGGCCGCGCTCGATGCGATGGAAGAACCGCCGGAATTACCGGCCGAGGCTGAGGAAGACGCGCCCGTACTAGATTTGAGCGTTCTTGACAAGCCTTTGCGCCAAAATAGATAATCTTGGCTAACCAAGGTTTCACATTTTGCGAGCGAGGCCATTTCGGCCTCGACGCAATGCGGGCACTGCCCATCACTTAGGAGAACCTTCGATGTCTCAAGAACGTCCTATTGGCGATTCCGCCAACACCCCCCCGAAAGCCGAAAAATCCAAAGCGCCGACCGCAGGCGCGTACCGCATGGATGCCGGCGAAATCCCCCAGGAAATCCGCTCCAACATCGCCGGCAAGCTCGGGACCGAGGCCGAAGTGTTCCCCGCAAAGGAGAACGGCAGCTACAAAGGCCCCGTCGTCCACGCCGACAAAGATTTTGTCGTGCAGGCTGTCGGCAAGAACCAGCAAACCGCCGTCGTTCATCGTCGTGAAGACGTGGAAATGATGGGCGCATCCCTCAAGGGCCGCGACGCCAACAACGACTTGGAGAACCGGAATATTCAGGTTCACTACCGAGGCGACAAGGCCAAGGCGTACCCGTGGGACGCGGAGAAGGAACAGCAGCAGCGGGCCGCCCGCGCGTCCGAAAAATCGGCCGAACGCGGCGCATCCACCGCAAACAAGGTCATGAGCGAGGCCGAGAAATACGCGGCCGAGAACATCAAGAACGCCAAGCAGCGCGAAGCGTTCTTGAAGCACCTGGGCAACGTCACGCAGCAGGCTTTCCAGCCGCAACAGCGCCAGGAACAGGCCGCGAAGGAACAGGCGAAGCCCGTCCCGTCGCAGACGAAACAAGCCGATCACGGCATCGAACGATAAGGGGCGGATATGGCTACCGAAGAAAACAAAGACCTGGGCGGCGTCGATCCGGCGTACCGGGAACAGATGGCACGGCTTCGCGCCACCACGGACGACCTCAACGCGGCCATGGCCGGCCCGGCCTATGGCATCACGCAGATTGACGGCAAGCCGGCAACGTCGTTGCGGTTCGAGCGCTCGGAAAAGGACGGCCAGCCGTCCTATACCGTGTCGTTCCACATGGGTAACAAGCAGGTTGCCCGCTTGAAGGATTTGGACGGCGACACCCTGGCCGATGCTGTCGGCGACAAGAACGCGAAGGCCATCACCGAGCACGCCGAGGCCAAGGGTTCGCTCAAGGGCGAAGACCTGCAAAACGAGTACGGCCTAAGCCCGGAAGAAGCCGCGCGCCGGATCGCGGCCAAGGAAGCGCAAAAGGCCGCCCAGGAAGTGTTAGAGCCGGACGAACCGGGCGAGTCGAACAAGATCGAGCACACGCCCGAACGCCAGCTTGAGCAGTTCAGCGATGCCGAACTGGCTCAAGGTCTTGAGCGCGCAGCAGCGAACCGCCAGCGCGACCGCGAACTACTGGCCGCCGAGCAAGAACGCCTCGGGCTGCAAGCCGAGGGCAAGCGCATCGACGTTGAAAACCTGTCTGAAAAGGCCGATGAACAGCAGGACGCGAACCTGCTTGCCGAGCGCACGGGCGGCGATACGGATTACGACAGCCAAGTCGTGACCGAGCGCGAAAAGAACCGGCAGGCCGAATTGATGGACCAGCTTCACCAGCAATTCCGCGTCGCTGGCACGAAGTTTCACTTCAAGGACCAGCCCGGCCGGATCGCGTTCAAGGACAAGGGCGAACGCATGGTGTCGGCGTCGAACGATGAGCGCGTGGCGAAGGCCATGGCGACCATGGCCGATGCCAAAGGCTGGAAAACCATCACGGTTTCCGGCCATCCCGACTTTCAAAAGGAAGTCTGGATGGAAGCCAGCTTGCGCGGTATCGAGGTTCGCGGCTTCAAGCCCCAGGAGCAAGACTTGCGCGCTCTGGAAGAACGCCGCGAACGCCAGATGCGCAACAGCGTCGAGCATGACGCCGGCCGCGATCAGCAGAAGGCCGAGAAGGCCCGCGAGCGCGAGGAACGCGAGCAACGCGAAGCGAACCAGCGCAAGCAGGCCCAGGAAGCCGCAGAACGCCGCCAGGACGCCGAGAAGGCCGATAGCCGTGGTTCGGGTAGCAGCGTCGCAGAAAAGGCCGCTACGGCCGCGCTGCGCGTCTATGCGGGCCGTGTGCTGGCCCATGGCGAAGCGCCTTACAACCACGACCCGGACGAAAAGACCAACTACTACGTCAAGCTGGACACCAAGGACGGCGAGAAAACCGTGTGGGGCGTCGATCTGAAACGCGCCATGGCCGAGGGCAAGGCAAAGAACGGTGACGAAGTTCGGCTTGAATACAAGGGCAATCAGCCCGTCACGGTCGAAGCCTTGAAGCGTGACGACAAGGGCAAGGTGATAGGCACCGAGACTATCGACACCACGCGCAACACCTGGGAAGTGCAGAAATCCGACCGCCACAAGGTGGTCGAAGCTGTCGCGGCGGCCGTCATCGACGCCAAGGTGAAAGACCCGGCGCAGCGCGAAGCGTTGCGGCAAGCGGTCGATGCGCGCCTGCAAGAACGGGCCAAGGCCGGCAAGGTGCCAGCCGTGGCGATCTACGACAAGGCTGCGCCGTCGAAGTCCCAGGACGCCGAGCGAGCGCGCCCGCCGGTCGAACGCAACACCGAGCGCACTCGGTAAGGAGCATCAGCAATGCGAGATATGAGCAAAGAGGGCTATCTTGGAACGCATCGGGCATTGAAGGGCGAAGGGCATCAATTGCTCGTCGTTGCCAATGAATCCCGGCTTGTCGATACGCAGCAAAATGGCGAATGGGTGTCGAAGTACATCGGTTCGCGCAACTCGTTGCCGAAGGGTGTCTACGACATGACGGGCGCGACCAAGCCCGACAAAACCGCCGCGATGAAGACCTACGAAGGCAACGTGATGCACGTTGACAAGAAAGCCGTCTACCAGCTTCAAACGAACGACAAGGGCAAGGCCGAGCTGGTCAAGCACGACGCCGGCCTGTTTAAAGACAAGCCGCCCGTCGTCGGTAGCTACCTGAAGGTGGAGTACACGCGCGGACAAGGCCACGTCGCCAGCCAGGAACGCGCTTTAGAGCGTTAGAAGGCTCCGGCCTTCACAACGCTGAATTTGTCTTGAAATTTCCGAATCTCTATGCGCATCAACGATTTAGGTGATTCGCTGATTCGGCCTCTGGTGACACCGCGGCCGCCTCGATGCGGCCAAAGTGTCACCATCCTTCCCCCTCCCCTCTCCCTTTGGTGACGAAGTTCCCGCCGGCGCCGGCGGGATCTGTCACCAACACCCGCCCCGCGACGCCGCTTAGATGGTGACAGCCAGGCCATGGCCAGGTCGTCGAGTCGTCACCAGTCAAGACAATTTCAGCGCAAAGCGCACATTTGATTGCGGCAAACTTACCAAGATATATAATATTGGTTCACCAATGTTTCCTATTACGGGGTTCACACATGCACAAATTGGCTATTCTGTCGTGCGCGGTCTTCCTGGCCGCGTGCTCATCCCCGCCGAAACCGCCGACGGTGAGCGGTTCGGATCGGCACCCGGTCAACGACGCGCGCACGGCCGAAGTGCTGCATCTGCGTGCTGAGCTTGCCGCCGCCCAGGCCAAGCTAGAAGGCCAGTCGGCGCAACCCGTAGTGCTCGCCGCGCCGGCCAAGCCCGCCTTGCCGGCCTCGCAGACGGTGAGCGTCTATTTCCCGTTCAACAGCACCGCATTCCGACCGACGCAAGCCGAGGTCGCCGCGCTGCTTCCGCTCCTGGGTGGAAACGTTCGGCATGTTTGGGTCCGTGGCCGTACCGACGGCAACCGCCCGAGCGCGGCCGATGAACGTGTCGCCCTGAATCGCGCCCTCGCCGCTAAAAACTGGCTGGTCGCGCAAGGTGTGTCGCCGCTGAAAATCTCTGTGAACTACGTTTCGGCCGGCGATTACGTCGCGGACAACATTTCTGCGGCCGGGCGTGCGCAGAATCGCCGCGTGGATATCCAAGTTTTCAACCGCTAAGGAGAAAGGAAGTCTATGAAACGTCTACTCATTACGTCGTCACTCGCTGCGACGTTGCTGGGCGCACTACCCGCCCAGGCCCAGGAGTTCACGGGCGATGTGCGCCTTGCCTGCGAGGCAATTCTTTGCCTGTCCACCGGCCAGCGACCGGGCGAATGCTCACCGTCGCTGTCGCGCTATTTCGGCATCCACAAAAAGAAGCTGAGCGACACCATCAAGGCCCGCCACAACTTCTTGAACCTGTGCCCTGACGATCAAGGCCAGATGAGCGAACTCAAGAGCGCCATTGCCAACGGTGCAGGCCGTTGCGACGCGGCGGCCTTGAACTCGCAACTGATGTACTGGCAGTACGGCGACGAACGCCGGGTCATCCGCGACACGATGCCCGGCTACTGCTCGACGTATGCGAGCAACAGCAGCGTGGACCAGACGAACAGCGTAGCGGCCCGCTATGTCGGCACGCCTGAGCGTGGCGGCTTCTGGGTCGATTACGACAAGTACGATGCCGCCCTGGCTGAGTACAACGCGCGGATTGCGAAGGAAGACGCGAACGGCGGTCCGAACAACGGTCGCTGGAACCGCTACAACAACGACGGCGGCAACTAGACCGCTTACGACCAACACCGAGGAAACCAAAGCGCGGCCTTTGCCGCGCTTTTTTCTGACTACGGAATCATGGGAATGGAAAGTATCGAAAATCAGCAAGCCGGCGAGCGGATCGGCAACAGCTACAAGCTCTCATGGCTGGCCTATATCCGGCCGGTTGTCGTCCTTCTCGTCCTGCTCGCGGTGGCATCGGCGTTCGGCGTCGGGTCGCCTGTGTCACTGGTGATAGCGGCCGTTGCCCTGGCACTGTTCGTCTATCAAGTGCTCTACCTTCGTAGCGTCGTGCTCTATACCGACGATGACGGCGTGTGGTGCTATGCCGGCATCCTCCCTTGGAACAAAGGCATGGTGGGAGTGAAATGGCGCGACGTTGAAGACGCCGTGTTCTACACCGGGTTCGTGAGTTGGGCCTTTAACTCCTACGCCGTGCGCATCGGCCATCGGTTCACGAAAACCAGCGAGCTTTACTTGCGGCATGTTCGGTTCGGCCGGGCGGCCGTCGAACACATCAACGAACTGCATCGGTCGAAGCTCGTAGCCGAATGATCGGGCACCAAGGCAAAAAAGCGCGGCTGTGACCGCGCTTTTTTTTGCCCGCTCGACGCGACAGGAACGCCGTCAGCGCGTTTTCTCGTCGCTGCCCTTGCCCCTGCCCTGCTCGATGTCCTTCGGCTTCTCCGGGCCTTTCTTCCGCGCCTGCTGCTCCTGGCTGCGCAACGCCTGCACCATCGCTTCGTGTTGCGTGATCGGCGGCGGCATCTGCTGCACAAACCGCACGATCTGCAAGGCAAGCTCCTTGTCCTCGCCGTCGCCCTTCGCCAGTGCCCGAGCGACTTGCCCGTAGCCCTGTTGTGTCTCCTTCCTGGCCGCGCTGATTCTGTCTTGCGCCGGGTTCCTTCTTGCTGGACCGCCAGCCGCCTCGCGCATGGCTTCGGCCCTGCGGCTGGCCTTGGTCTTCGGCGTCATGCCCCGTCGTTCCATCTGGCGCACGGCCTGCTTTTCGGCCTTCTGCACAATGCCGCGTACCTTCCTCGGCGTGGCGTTCGCTTCTATGCCCTGCTCGCGCAACTTCTCGGCGAACGTCTCGCGCCAGTGCTGCAAATCGGCCTTGCGTGGATTGAGCCGCACCCCGTCAAGGTCCACGGCTTTGACGGCAAGGTGGACGTGCGGGTGCTTCTCGTCGTCATGAGCCGCGAAAACGTATTGGTGATTGCCGAACAGTTCCGCCGCGAACGCTCGGGCCGCGTTTTTGACCGATGCGCGATCCGTGCCGGGCGGCATGGACAGCACGATGTTGAACGCCTCGCGCTTCTTGCCGCCATCGTATGGAATGCCGCCGCCGCGCCAGTCGTCGCGGACCTCGCGCACGTCTTCTTTGCCCAGGTGAACCCTGCCCTGTTCGTCTTCTAGCTCGACGGCACCATTGCGCGATATGTAGTCCATGTGGGCTTTGATGCCCCGCATGTCCTTGCCGCCGCCCGAAATCTTCACCATGACTTCGGGAGCCTTCCGAACGGTCGCCGTGAGTTTTTCACGGCCCGATGGCCTCTTGGTCGGAGCCGGTTTGCTGTAGCGCCCGCCTGCGATGTTCTTGCCCTTGCGGCCCTGCACGCGGCCGTAATCGGTGCGCTCGCCCCAATCCTTGATTACGCCGTCAATCTCACGATGCGCCATTGGCTGCCCCCTCCAACTGGATGCCCCAACGGCTAAGGCTGGCGTCCTGAACGGCCGCCACCTTGTCCGTGTGTCGGTAAATGTAGGTCGCCAGCTTCTCTATCTGCTCGGTCTTGATGTTGGCCGGCTTCCCCTCGTTTAGCCGCTTGGCGATCTGGTTCAGGTTCCGGCCGATGGCCCGAAGCTGATACGACGATTCCCAAAGGGCTTTCGTCGTCTCCATGGTGAATTGCGGTTCATGGGTAAGGCTGGCCCGCACGCAGTTGATAACCCAACGCTGCGGGGAACAGCCTTCGGCCTCGGCTCGGGCGTTGATGCCCTGGAACTCGGTCGGCGTGAACCGGACTTCAAGCCGTTCTTTCGGCCCGATGTCCGGTTCGCCCTCGGTTTGCTCTGCAATCCAGCGGCGAACCTCGGGCGGCATGTCGTCCTGAATGATGTAGCGCATTAGCGCCCGCATCACCACGGACGGATTCTTGTCTTGCTTGGCGCAATGCTCGTCCCATTGCGCCTTCAATGGGGCCGGCACTCGAAGACGATATACGTAGCTATCTCGGGTGGCCCCAATTTCGGCCTTGCGCGGCATAGGTGCCTCCTAATCGGGGTGAGGGGGTCAATGTGCGAACGTAGTGTAGCACACAATACCGGCGTAAGCCTATCCTGCAATAGTCCTCACCCCCTCACGCTTTCTTCGTCATGACTAAGGTTTTGGCGAGCTTGGGAAAGAAAAGTGTTCTCGAACGACACAAACGGGAAATGTCCCGTGTGTTGTGAGTGAAAAATGGGATGGGACATACTGCGCGCCCTGCGGGCTTACCCAAAGGGGCGCTGCCCCTCTGGACGCCCCGCCCTCGCCGCCGGGAAGCTCGGGGGGCAGGGGTGGCGGGCTTCGCCCTTCGTCCCTGCCCCCACTCACATAGGCTTGGGTCGCCTACACCAGCATCAAGGGTTCGCTTCGCCGCCATCCTCGCCCGGTCCCTGCGCTGCGCTCCGGGCTGCGGCCTCCGGTGTCGCCCTTGACACTGGCTCCGGCTAAAAGCCGGGCAAGACAATTTCAGCGTGGCCGGCAATCGCGGCTGACAAGGCGGGAGCCTACGGCGAGGCCGCGCGCCTGGAATTGGCCTTGCGCCAGTTCCAAGGCGTCTTGCGCGGGCTGGCCTGAAAAATGGTATTCGTCGCTGTTCGGCTGCATGTCTTTGATGGCGAACAGTTGGCCGGCCGCATCAAAGAAACCGATGCTTAGCGGCGATGGGGTGTTGTGCATCCAGAAAACGCGCTCGGCTGCATCCGGCCAGGAAAAGAGCATACCCGGCCCTACATCGTCGCGGTGCATCAGGCCCCGCGCTTGTTGCTCCTGGGTCTTCGCCACGGGCACATCGGCCAGCGTGACGCCGCCGGAAAAATGCAAGGTGCAAACCTCTGTCGGCGTTGCTGCCCGCGTCTGCTGTCGGCCGACAACAAACGCGAGCACCAGCCCGGCCGCGATCAGGCCGGCGACACCGTTGCGGGCCGCCTTCCTGACGTTCATTTCTCGGCCTCGGTCAGCAGGTTGATTTTCAACGTGCCGGCATCGACTTCGGCATCGCCGCCGCCGTCTTCGTACCGGATGCGGATCAGACCAGCGGTGGACGGTCGGCGGTTCAGCAGGACCGCCGCCGCCCGGCCTTCGTGTTCCACGATCAACAGCGGCTTTTTCATGCTGTCCGGGTCCGACACTGCCTTACCACGGGGCCAGCTTGTCAGTTCGCCCCGGTCGATGTTGTCGTGGCCGTCTTCGCCCTCGGCCTTGCCGTTGCCCTTCGGGCTATCGCCCTTGGTGTCGGCGCTGCCGGTGCCCTGCTCGCCGTCGGTGCGAGGCTCGCGGCCGGCTCCGTCGCCCGCATCCAAGGAACCGCCGCCGCTGCGATTTCCTTCGTCATGACTAAGACTTTCCGGGCCGCCGGTCGAAGCGCCGTTACCGGCTCCGGCATTCTGGCCGCCTTCGCTGCCGCCCTTGTCGTTGTCCTGCGGCGGCTTCTTCTTGCCCTTCAACTGGTCGCCCAGGTCGGCAACACCCTTGCGGGTGATTTCCTCGGCCGTCTCGCACCACGCTTCGACCTGCTCGGCGAACTTGTCGTGCAGGGCGCGCAGTTCATAGAGCGTTTTCGGCGAAGTGCAGCGGCCCGAGCGGTAGGCTTCTTCGATGCAGGCCGGGGCCTCGATCAAGGCCAGCAGTTCGGTAATGGTGCTGGCCGGGCGGGTCAGCCGGCGGGCGATTTCCGCCTTCTTCACGCCCTGGTCGAGCTTGCCCTTGATGAACAAGGCAAGCTCCATCGGCTTGAGGTTGTCGCGGTTCTCGTTCTCGATCACCTGATCGAAATCGTCGCTCGTCTCGTCCACGAATGCCGGAATCGTGGCCTTGCCGGCTCGCTTGGAACCGCGATAGCGCCGAGCGCCGAAATTGAGAATCCACTTGCCGGGCTTGTCCGGGTGAGGGCGCACGGAAACAGGCTGACGGACGCCGCGCAACTTAATGCTGTCCTCCATTTCCTGCATCTTTTCCTCGGAGAACTCCTTGCGCGGCTGGTTCTCGTCTTCCTCGATGTCGTCAAGCGGCAGTTCCAACGGCTTGCCGGTGGGCTGTGCCTCTGCGCCGACGGGGATCGGCTTTTCTTCCAGTGCGGACAGGTCAAGCATGTTGTTCAACTCCCATGGTGGTGGCGATCTTCTCGAAAACCGGGCGCATCTGGCTCCATGCGTCGCGGGCGCTCGTCTTGCCGAGCTTCCAGACGGGCAGGCCGGCCGCCTGAGCTTCGGGGATTGCCGTCGTCTTCTTGACGGCTGCAAATCCGTTTTCGAGCGGGATCAGCAGCTTTGCGAATGCCTTGGACAAGTCGCGGAAGTTATCGCGCTGGAAGGGCGTCGGCTCTACGATGTTCGGCAGGATGCCGATAAGTTGCAGCTTCTTGTTGAGGGTGGCTTGTATCTTGCGAATGCCGATGTTCTCGTGGTTCAGCAGGTCGCCGATGCCGTCGATTGCCTCTTGGTTCAACTGCAACGGGGACAGCACGAAATCGCTCACGACAAGCGACGCCAGTTGCCGAATGTCCGGGTTCGGGTTCGTGTCGATCACGCACACGTCGAATTGGTCGGCGACGGATGCCAGGAACGTGTAAAGATTCGTGGCGAAGGCGTTGTGCTCGGCCGCCTGCTTTTCCATCTTGATAAGCTCGGGGTCGCCCGCGACCAAGACAAAATCAGCGTGCTCGATGCCGCTGGTTTTGGTCTTCAAAATGGTGCTGCTGGTGATGGCCGAGACGGTCGCCAGTCCGCCCGTGCGGATTGCCTTCGTCGTGTTGCGCTGATGGTCGAAGTCGATAACGAGAACGCGCTTATTGAGCACAAGCGCCAGGAAGTAGGCGAACTGGACCGCGACGGCAGACTTGCCGACGCCGCCTTTCTGGTTCGCAAGTACAAGAGTTTTCATGCCCGAATGCTCCTTAAAAAATTCCGAACGGTTGTCGGTGATGTCTTCACGCCGTTTTCCTTGAAGAACGCCACGATCTGCTCAATCGTGTAACCCTTGTCCCGAAGGGTGCGGACCTCGCTGGAATATGGCTCTAGTGCTGTGGTAGCGAGCTTGGGTTTCTCGCGCTGCATGAATGCTTCAAGGCGCTCGCTTTCCGCCTTGGCGGCAAAGCGGGCCAGAAGCACCCGCGCTTGTTTGACTGACATATCGTGCGCCGCCGCCGCATCGGGCAGCGGCACACCGTCAACCAACAAAGCACGCGCAACGCCCAAGGAACGCTCGGACCATCTGCATTTGGACGCAACGCGGTCGAACTGCGCGGCGTCCATCCTTGGGGTAGGGGACGCCATTTGTCACACGCTCGCCTTGAATTGCTCTCGTTTTTCTTTGCCCGGCGCACCGAACTGGAAGTCTTCAACGATGAAGTTGAAGCCGTAGACGGTTTCGCCGTCCTTCTCGTAGTCGTTGTTTTCGACGCGGTAATCGACAATCAACTGGTCGCCGCGCATGGCGTGCTTGGCGATGGATTCGGCCTTGCCTCGGAAGGCGGTGAACTGGATCGACACCGAGCGTTCGCGGGCTTCGCCGGTTTCGCGGTCCTTGCCGGCGTACTCGTTGGCGATCAGGGTAAAGCGGGCCACGGCGCGGTCGCCGGTCCCGGTAATCGTCGGGGTCTTGGCAAGGTTGCCGACGAAGACGTTTTTCTGCATGACATTCTCCAGGTGGCGCGGCCAGGATTGGACCGCAGGCATAGTATAACACCGGGAAAACAAAAAAGACAACAGCCGGAAAACAAAAAGACAACAAATAGGGAAACGCCGAAAATCGGCGCGCGCCCTTTCAACGCCGGCCAAAAATCGCCGCTGGCCGCATGAGCTAACGCGGCAAAAATGCCACATCGCCGCAAACGGCCGTAGAACGCCCTACAAGGCGTTTTTCCGCTTGCCGCACCCTCGGTATCAAAAAGTCCTTAAAACGGCCTTGGCGGGCCTCTCTGGCGGTCCTACGGGGCAATCCGGTCGAACCGAGACACCCCTTTCATTGCCAAACCTCTTTTTCGGCCTCTCAACCTGCGCGGACGGTTCAAGGATGGTTCGCACACGAACCCGGCTGAGCGGCCGGCCGGCTCTGCCGGTCGGGCGTGATTTGTCCGGGTCTTAGCGCCCGAAGGGTCGCGGCGCTTGCGCCGCGAGGGCGGCCGACTTGTCGGCCGGGCCGCTTAGACCATCCTCTACTCGGGCGGTGAATCGCCAGCTTTTGGAAAAGAGTCTGTGCCCGAAGGGCACACATTTCTTGCAAGCGAAGCGCGCAGGCTCGTAGAGCCGAAGGGGGGAGCCAAGCGCCCCCCTTTGGGGGGCACGTTTTGAAGGCGGGCTTGCCCGCCGTAGGCCGACGCCGTAGGCGGCGGGGCGGAGTGCCGAAGGCACGTAGGGCAGGCGTGTTTGGTCGTCGTGTCCACAACACGACGTGCCAAACCTACAGGTTATTTTTATAGGTATATCTTTAAGAAAGAACTACAGGGGGAACCGTTCGTGATTGCCAAAATATCCAGCATTGGCGGGGCTTTGCGCGTGTTTTGGCGGCATGTGGCTAAGACAGTTTCAGCGTGAGGCTGTAAGACAATTTCAGCGGGCGATTCTGTGGATAAGCAACTTTTCCGCCGCAAAATCAAAGCACTGCGAGCAAGACAATTTCAGCGTGGATAAAGTGATGTAACAACAGGCTTATCCACAAGCGCTACGTGGGCCTGTCCTCTCTCACGAATGGCCCTGCGGGCCTCTCCGGCGGCCCGTGGCGCGGCCGTAGCCTGCGCCCCGTGTGGCCCTACAGGGTTGTCCGTTCGCTGCTCCTACGTGCTCTGGATCGTCTGGACAGCCATGCAAAGAACCCGGCTTGTTGCCGGGTTCGTTTTGGTGACGCGGTGCAGTTGGCCAGGTTCTCGGCCTGTCACCAAGCAAACGCCATCTGTTGAGCGGCCGGCGCTCGCACGGCGGCAACGCTCGGGGCGCGGCGATGGCTAGCCGGGGTCATTTCGCGGATAGCTGCATTGGCCGTGTCGTCGTCCATGTCCATGTAATAGGCATCCTCCACGGCCGCGTCGATTTGCTCGGGAGTGATGCCGGCGTCGATGGCATGGCGGATCGCGTCGCGGTCCAGCCGGTCATACTTGTTTGCTACAGCCATCGCAGGATGGTCGTGCGCATTGTTCGCCATGAAAAACCCGTAGGCGAAGCCTTCCGGTGTCACACTGCGGGCGTTCTTCGTCGCCAAGCTCTTGCCACCATAGAGGCGGTGCATCTTCGATCCCTCGGTAGGCTCTACCGGCGCTATCGGCAAATCAGCATTGAAGCGGCCCCAGATGAGCGTTTTCTTGGTGTACGGGTCGCCCAAGTGGTTCGGGTCGAACGACAGCCGCCATTGAGGAAGGCCGCATAGCGCTTCGATACGGCCGACAGGGTTTTCGATTGCCCACAAACACGGCTTGAAATACTCGATTACGCGCAATGTCTGGTGGACCAGATTCACGCTCGCAATCGTGCGGCCGTCGGCGTCCTTGGCTGCGAAATGCCGCGCGCCGCTTACCGCGAAGTCAGTGCAGGGGCACGCGGCCAGAACTGCATAGATGTCCAGCCCGTCAAAATCGCCGAACCAATCCCCGAAGAAATCAACCGAAAAGTTGTTCACGTCTCCCACTTCGGCATCGGCCTGAATGTCGAAGCGATAGACTTGGTAGCCGGCTTCCTCCCAAGGCTTGGACCACTCGCCCGACAGGTCGAATAGCGACAACACAACCTTCTGGCTGTTCTCGCTGTAAATCGCGGCGTCCGTGCCTTGCGCAATGGCGCGCTTCTTCCACTCGCCAATGCGTTCCTTGGCCTCGGCCGGGGTCATCCATCCGTGCAATTTGTGATAGACCCGTGCCTTTTCGTTCAGGCGCACCACGTCGTTTTTTGCGGGCGGCTGGAACACGTTGGATACGGCGTGTTCGCCCTCCATCATGACGGCCTGCGCTGCGTTGAATTCCTCGACAATCTGGCTCAACTCGCGGTCGTCTACGCCCGTAGTGACGTGCTCGGGAGCGGTGCCATTTTCCAGAAGTCGCACAACTGCTCTTTGGTGAGCCTCGGGGGGTGCGGGGGGAAAGCCCGCGCTGTTCGTGCTGTTGTCGGTGTGGATGGTGATTGCGCTCATGGTTCGCCCTTGTCCTTCGTTCTGTTGCATCTGCTCTCTGGAGCCGCCTCGACGCATGGCCTGCACGCGGAAGGAAGGACGCAAGGGCACGCCCGGAAGCCGCAGCCCGCGCAGCGGGACCGGGTGAGGACGTGGGCGAAGCCGAACCCTTGCGGCCTGGATGACGTGTGCTATGCGTCGAAAAGAGGCGGCCCAGGGGGCAGGGGCGACGTGCTTAGAACGAAGGGCGAGGGTGGAGCGCGATCACCGGCTTTTCCACGCCGACAGCAGCACGCGCGGGGCCGAAGGCCATGCGGTCATACTGGCCGGCATCGCCGGCCGCCATAAGCGCGGCCTTGGCTGCGCGGGCTTCGCCCTTGCCCAAAGGGGCGCTGCCCCTCTGGACTTCCCGCCCTCGCCGGGGGGCAGGGATGCAGGGGGTAAGACTCCCTGCATCCCTGCCGTGAGGGTGGGAGCACTCCATCGGCATCAAGGGTTCGCTTCGCCGGCATCCTCGCCCGGTCCCTGCGCTGCGCTCCGGGCTGCGGCCTCCGGTCCCGCCCTTGACACCGATTCCGGCCGATGGTGACAACTGGCCCGCCCTGGATCTCCGAAGCTGTCGCCATTAAAAAACCCGGCTCGGGGCCGGGTTCGGACTGGTGACGCGGCCGAGCTGGCCAAGTCGTCATGCTGTCGCCAATGGTCAGTAGTCGGCCGGCGGCAGGATGAAGCCGCCGCAATCGACTTTCGGCGGGTTGTCGTCGGTGCTCACGCATTCCAACAGCGAGCCGGCCGGGATGGTGATTTGTTCGGCCTTGCCAGCTTTTGCAAGCAAAAGCTCGGTGTATGCCTTGCCGGCCTTGGCCTTCCATACCTGCGCTTCCTGCTGGTCCTTGACGGCCTGATTTTTGGCCGCGCCCAGGCCCATGCCCGTGATGACCGCCGCGCCCCATCCGCCGAGGGCGAACAGAATTAGGCCGGCGAGCTTGATCTTGCTGCGCTTCTTCGGTGGTGCTGTCTGCATGGTCAGTCCTCCCGGAACATGCCATAGGCGCGTTCGATGTAGCTGTAGGCCATATCGCGCTCGTCGCTGCCGTTGCTGCTGTATCCATCGGCGCGCGGTTCGCGGAAATAGTTCATCAGGCCGGCCGCGTCGGCGATGAAGCCGCGCAAGACTTCCTCGGGCGTCCGTTTGAACTGCGCGCAAAGCTCGAAGAACTCGCGCGGCACGTCCAGTTCGACGCCTTCGGTCGTGTCTTCGATGAAACGGCCGTTCTCGCCGGGGATGATGCCGGCCGGGGCCAAGAAACCATCAATGCACGCGGCATTGCGCCAGCCGATGCGCTCGGCGTTGTACCTGGGCGAGCCGACGGGCGCGACGTGCTCGAACACGTCAAGCTCGAAGGCCCGGCGCAAGCTCTGGTCCATGTACGGCTGAAAGCGGTACATCGGGAAATCGCTACCGGGATCGGCGTTCATGATGACGCCGATCTGGCCGACCTCGGCCAACGGCTTGCCGCCTTCGGCCTTGGCCTTGGCCGCACGCTCGGCACTGCCGGCGAATGTCGGCTTCTCGAACGTGTTGCCCTGGTACTCGAACAATAGGCGGTCGCTGCCGTGCTGCTCGGGATCGGAAACGATGTCGAGCAAGCGGGCGTTGAAGAACGCCACGGGTTGGCGGGGGTGAATGAACATAGTCGGTCCCTGTGGTGGTTAGTGAGTGAAAGCGCGACGCACGTCGCGCACGATTGCGGCGAAGCTGACGGCAGCGCGCCGGCCGTGGTGGCTCCCTGAGACGCTTGCGCGCGTCGCCAGGATGCGAAGCCCGCGCACGGCTGCATCCATGCCGGTGCGGCGGTGATGCGGTTGCCCGGCTTGGGCGGCCAGCATTTCGATTGCGATAGCGCCCGCGATTAGGTCATCGTGGCGCACGCCTTCGCCCGAGGCGAGGGCATCAAGCGCGGACACTGCCGCGTCCAGCGCTTGGGGGATGAAGCCGTGTGACATATCCATGTGGGGCAGTCTCCAAGGCGGCGGAAAGGCTTACCAGCGCTTGCCGGTAAGGTAGCGGCGTGCGTCTTGCATCGCCTGGATGACGTGATGCACGCGGCTATTGAGGCCCGCCAGGACCGCGCCGCATTCGTCGTATTCCTTGGCCCGTGCGATGCCGGCGCGGGCCTCCTCGATGCGATCCGCATCGCATCCGACATATTCGCGCTTGCGCGGCTCGCCGGGCTGCTGCGGATACAGCAAATAGAAATATTTCGGGTTGCCCTCGGCATCCTTCCGCCAGTGTTCCGAAGCGTAAATGAGGCCGGCTTTCTTGAGCGCGGCCATACGCTGCGTCACGGTTTGAATTTCGACTTCCAGGGCGTCAATCAGCGCGGGCAGTTCAGCGGAGAGCTTCACCAGTTCGGCCGTATGTGCCTTATTTGTCTTGGTTGCCATGCGTTAAGCTCCAAACAGTGCGGTCTTGAAGGCCGCCACAAGCACCGCAAAACCGACGGTGCCAAACATCGCCAGCACGAAGGCCAGCCCCACGAATTGGACGTACACAAGGCCAGTGCCCACGGCGAAAATTCCGCGAATGATTCGCGTCGCAATGCTCACGATCAGGTCATCTAGAAATTTCATGCTTGCCTCCTTCCGGGCTGGCCGACCGGGAAACCCGGCCGACCGCTTTGGACACTAGAGCACGTCCAAAATATACCATATTGGCTAGTTGTTGTCACCATTTCGAGCCGCATTTAGCGCCTCGAAAACCCGCTGTCCGTTCCAGATTCCGGCGTTATTCAGTTGCCGAACCCACGGCTTACCGTCGCGGCTTGGGCTGAACCGGAACCCATGCGAGCGCAAGATTTGGCGCGTCGCTTCGTCCGGCTTACCGTCGAAAACAAACATCACGCGGTTTTCTTCGGTGTCCTCGCGGTAGGTGAAGCCCTGGCCGGTGCGCTCCACGTCCGCCCGTTGCCGGCGCTTCTCAAGCTCGGCAATGCGGCCTTTGACCCTGCGCATGTTCCCGTTGTTGTTGGTCAGCGCGTAGTCGGGGAAGCCAATACGCCCGCAAAAGTCTTTTTCCAAGAGTTGCGCGGCCTGCTTCTCACTAAACCCGAGGGCGACTAATGCCGCTACCTGCGTTTCGGCGGTTTTATTGGTGCGAATGGCCTTGTTTGCCGCCTTCATGCGCTCCTGTGACTTCTCCATGTCGGCCAGTTCGGCGCGCAGCTTGTCGATAGCGTCGGGGTCGTCGCTGGAAATGCCGCCAGTGCCCACGGATGCGGCTTTCTGCTCGTAGTGCTTGGCCTTGTCTTGCAGCGCAAACGCCTTCCCATAGGTGTTATGGATGCGGTCGCGGTAATTCCGGTCCCGCTTCTCGCTGTGGTGGCCGACTAGGATCGGCTGGCCGAAGGGGATAGCTTCGCCCATCTGCCGGGCCTTGCGGTAGGTGCTTTCGCTGTCGCGGGCGGCACGTTCGGCGCGTTCCTCGTACCG
This sequence comes from Serratia sp. BNK-33-b, assembly GCF_048684565.1. Taxonomy (NCBI): domain Bacteria; kingdom Pseudomonadati; phylum Pseudomonadota; class Gammaproteobacteria; order Enterobacterales; family Yersiniaceae; genus Serratia; species Serratia sp. BNK-33-b. The sequence goes on along the minus strand of NZ_JBLQTZ010000002.1, from coordinate 27,989 downwards.
GGCCTTCTTGTCGGCTAGGCGCTGCTCGTAACGGTTCAAGGGGCGTTCCTCGGCCTCGATGGCCTCGGCCGCGTCCGGTGCTGCCTGGGCGCTTTCCTCGGCTGCGGGTGCGTCCTCGATCTTAGCCGGCTGCTCGGCTTGGGCCTCGCTGTCGTCGTCCTTGCGCGGGCCGTCGAGCGGTTCGGTCTGCGAGATATGGAAAACGGTTGTGGTCTTCGGCTTCTTCACGGGCACTTCCTCGCCGGTCTGCTCGTCCTTCTTGGTGCAAGGGATCACGGTCACGATACGCACGCCGTGTTGGCCCTTCTTCACCACGCGGCCCAGGGCTTTCCATGCGTTGAAGGTAAAGACGTTCTCGCGCGGCTTCACGTCGTCCGGGTCGATGCCCATTGCTGCGAAACCCTCGAAGATGGCTTGATAGTTCGCCATGCTTTCACCAGTAACCGCATTCGTCAGCGCCTTGTGTTGCAATTCGGCCTGCTTTGCAGTCCGCCCGGTCTTCGGGTTTTGGCTGTCAAACATTGCTTTGCTAGATGCTTGAGCCGGCTTTTGACTTTGAATTTCTTGGTGGTGATTCATGTCGGTATCCGCCTTAGTGGTTGAACATTGCTTCGCTGAGTGCCTTTCGCCGTGATTGCCCGTAGGAAGCTCGGTCGGATAAGCCGGACTGCAAGGGCGGAACCGGAAGCCGCAGCGCCGAAGGCGACCGGGTGAGGATTCCGGCGTAGCGAACCCTTGCGGGCCGGCCCGGCCGGGCTACCGTTTAGGGCAGGCGAAAGGTGGTCAGCGAAGCGGCTGTTTGTTCAACCTCCGCCGTAGGCGGATACGGACATGAGCACCGAGTAGGGCTGGGCTATGCCCTGCGAACTGGACCCGCGCAGCGGGGCTTGAAGTGCTGCCGAAGGCGGCGCACTGGTGACACCGCGGCCGCCTCGATCGCGCGGGCCTGTCACCAAGAAAATGAGCGCGTGCGGCATTGGTGACGAACTTCCCGCCGGCGCCGGCGGGATCTGTCACCAAGCGGGCGCAATGGCCGGACTGGTGACAGCGCGAAGCGCTGCAGGAAGTCCGGCCGTCACCATGAGCGGGCGGGCGACTGGTGACAGCCTGGCGCAACCTGGTCGGCGTGGCCGTCACCATGCCGGCCTATGGGCGCTGTCCACATATCCACGGCTTGCGAAGGATGCCCCATACATCCGCAGCGGGCGGTGGGTATGTGTGTCAGACGCCAAGCGCCGCAAGGCGCAACGAAAGGGATTGATGCCCGAATGGGGCGAGACTGCCGCTTGCGGCTGGCTCGATGCACGGCACGAAAGCCCGGCCCCGGCAGCGCCGGGGTGAGCATGGATTACTGCGTGGCGGTGCCTGCCCGGCGAAATTCCCAAGGTGGGACGGGCGAAGGATCGGCCCAAAGGCCGCGCTTCTCGCGGCGGGCCTCGGCCTCGATCTGGATCACGGCCGGATCGGTGACATAGCGGCGATACGCCCAGGCCATGCCCTGGCGCACAAGCTCGTTGTTGACGTTGACCGCGCCGACGTAGACGGTCCCGACGGTGCGGCCGTAACGGTCGGGGCCGGCCTCGGTCACGGTCACGTCCTGGCGAAAGGTGAGGGACGAAAGCGCCTGACGGGCGCGGGTTCCGAATGCCTGCCGCTTCTCGGGCGCGTCGATCTGCGCAAGCCGCACGCGCACGGGGCGCTTGTCTACCAGCACGTCGAGCGTGTCGCCGTCGATGACGCCGATGACGCGGCCGGCGATGTCAGCATAGGCCGAGCTGGCCGCGAAAATGAGGGCGAGCGCTGCGGCTCGCGCGAAAGTCTTCATAGGTCAGAAGGGAAGCGACGGTTGTTTAGGCGTGGTGTCGGGCAAGACGTGCGTAGGGCTTGGGTACAGCACAAGCCCGTTGCGCGACTCCGACAACTTCGCTTCGGGATAGATGGCGACGACGTTTTTCAACTCGCGCAGGAATGCGCGCTTGAAGTCGCGCAAGCCTTGGTCGTTGATGGCGTAGCCCGCGCCGAACTGACCGGACAACGAAACCCATGGGATGGTCGTGCGCTTTGATAGGTAGCTCATGCGGTGCGTGAGCCACACATAAATGTCGAGCGCCAAGGGCGATTGACGAAGTACGCGCATCGCGCGCATGTCCACCGGCAAGGGGTGCTCGATGCACTCCTTAAAGAACGGCTCCGAAAGCTGTAGGCGCGATTGCCAAGTGCCGGCTTCTTCCTCGGCCTGCGGCTGCCACCATTCGACCTTATCGGCCAGCAGCACGTTTTGCAGCGCCCAGGAATCCTTGCCCTCGTAGCGGCACGAAATGATCGCGCTGAAAAGCGTGGTCATGGCGTGCTTCAAGCGGGTGATGTCGCCGCGCTTGCCGCCCGTGCTGTGTAGACCGAGTTCATTCAAGTAGGACGCCAGCGTGTCGCCCAGGCTCAAGACGCGCTCTTTTTTCTGCACGGCCTCGGTCGCAACCCAGGTCAGCAGCAGCCGGGGCAGGGTGCCGTAAGGCAACCCCTCCGGGTGCGCGGTAAGCATGGTCAAGGTGAAGTCGCCGTTCTTGCGCACGAAGCGGTCTTCGGAGAGCCGGCGATGCGGCAGCGTCGCAATGGCAAGCGCGCGGGTCATGAAACCGAGCGTGCCCGCGCTTTTCGCGTCCTCGGCTTCAATGGCAAGGTGCGCTTCGATCAGGTCGCGCACGCGCTCGGGTAGCTCGGCATAGCGGTAATCGAAAACGGCTTTGATGGGCGTTTCGATGCGGCGCTTTGCGGCGGCCGGCTTCTCGGCCGGCGGCGTAATGTCTTTGGCCGGCGATGTGAAAGCCCGGTAGGGCTTGACTGCGCCAGTCGGCCGGCCGTTCATCTGGTCGGCCCTCGCGCGGGCCTCGGTCTGAACCCTTGCAAGCAAGGGGAAGTCCTTCGCCAGAAGGTCGCCAACGGCTGAAAGCCGTTGTGCTTCCTGCTTCTTCCTGTAGGCGCGCTGCGCCTCGGCCTTGGCCGTGGCTTCGCCCTTCGCTTTGAGTTGCGCGGTCACGTCGTCGGCGTCGCCGATGATCTTGCCCACGGTAGGCACGGCAAGCCGTCGCTTGGCCTCGGCGTTGTCGCGGTGCGCCTGGGCGGTCTTCGCGGCAACCATCGTTGCCGATTCAAGGTCGATGCCGATCTTCACCAAATCGTCACGGTAGCCGGCTTCGTCGAAAACGTCGGCGTCGGTTTTTTTGCTGCGTGTTCGGCCGCGTGTGGTAGATTGTTGTCTGGTCATCGTCGCCTGTCCCTTAAATGTGGTGGTGATGGCAAGCCGGCAGATTGCCCGATCTGCCGGCTTTTCTGTTTCTAGCGCTCATGTTCCGGTCCTTGCTGGCCGGCCCGCGTGCGGTCGGCCTGCTTGGCCGGCGTGCTGTGTCCCTTCTGCCTTTCACTCGGCGACTGACGAAAATCTTTCGTCTCGCCCTGGTCTAGTTTGGCCTGAACGTGCGTGCGCACGGCCAGCAGCGCATTGCGCTGCGCGGCGGCATCGTCCGGCATCTTCGTCTCGAAATACTGCGCGGCCGTGCGCATGGTCTTGAACGCTTCGCGCAATTCGGGGTGTAGCTCGATGGCGTCGGCCTCGGGCATCTGCTCGAAGGCGATAGCGCGGCTTGGCCGGATCGCATCGCGCAGCAGGTCCGGCAAGGCGCGGTTGCTTTCAAACTGGTCCATGCTCAACACGACATCGCGCTTTGTGCCGGCGTGCTGGATATGAGGCAACGCCAGTTCGTTCACGCTGAGGTCGCGGGCGATGTAGAGAACATCGCGCCCGCCCGGCGACTTGCCGAACCGATCCCAATCGAGCGTGTAGCCGGATGCCTCGGCAAGCTCGCGGGTGAACTCGCGCAAGGTCCGGCTGTTGCCGTCACTGAAAGGGTGGATGTAATCGACTTCGGCGTAGAGCTTGCCGATAGCCTTGGTGAACTCGGCCGGCTTGAGCTTCGATAGCTCGGCCGGGTTCGCGTCCTTCAAGACTTCATCAAGGCGGGCTTGCGCCGCCTTGTCCATCGGCGAATAGGCGACGTTCGACGGCGCTGCGACTGTCTCAAGGCTGCGGCTCTTGATCCAGTCATTGCCGGCGGCCACGGCTGGGCGGTACTCGCCCGGCGTGACATCATCAAAGCCCAGGCCGGGAAGGTCTTGGAATATGCGGCGGTTGACTTCTTTCAGGTGGGCGGCGTCGAAGTTGCCGCGCACCGGGTCAAGGCGCAATTCAACGACGCGCTGCCATGTGTGCGTCGCTTCGAGCGCTTGGCGCTGTTCAGCCGAAAGCGGCTTACCGCTCTTGGGCTGATTCATTGCGCACCTTCACGAACTCGGGCAGGTCAATTTCGCCGTTGATGAAGCGCTGTGCGTGCTTCTCGTCGGCCTTGCTGAGTTTGAAACCTTCCAGGCCGACCGAAGAACGGCCATAGTTCACGGCGTCTTCGCGGCGCTTGCGCTCGGCCGCGCTGATGAGGGGACGGGCCGGGGCGCGCGAACGGGACCGCTCGACATACTCGCGCATGAAATCGCGCAACACCTGGGCGGCGGGACGGTGCTCAAGCTCGGCTGCTTCCGAAAAGCTCGAACGCAAATCCGGCTCGACCCGGATCGTCATAGTTACTTCTTTGCTCATGGCTCACTCCGTCACTGATTCGGATAGGGCATTCTGCCCGTAACGACATTGTACTGCAAACGTCGTTACATGGTCAATTTAATTAGCCAAAAATACACTAGCCAATTTACATTGGCGCTTGGTGTTTTTGGCTATTCATGGGATGATAGCCAAGTTAGGCATACCCAATTTGGCCACAGAAGGGGGATTCATGACACAACGATGGAACCGCACGGTTCACGGTGCGATGCGCGAACTTCTACGCCGCGCTAACCGCGTCAGGATTTGGCGAGATTTATGGATGTCGCCTGTCTACGCATGGTTTCGCCGTAATGTTCTACATCGGGAAGACGCTTTTGCAATCAGCGTCCGAGAACTTCACGCAATAGACGCGCGAGTGGAACGAATTCATCGCCGTTATTTCAGGGGCAGCAGCCCACAAGGGGTAAAGAACAAATGATCGAAGACCTTAAAGGGGATGAGCGGACCTTAGTTGTCGTCGCTCTCCAAGCGCTGCACCGCGAGCGCGTGACGGCCTACGGCACGGCATGCACGGTTTGCGATCTGACCGGCAAGCCGTCGCCTGACCGCGACCTGTTCGGCCTGGACGAAGTGGACAACGCATTGCGGCGCATTGGTGCCGCTCCGATGCGATAAGGGGGCACGCATGGCAAACCGGATTCCGCTCGACCCCAAGCTGCCGAAGTTGTTCGACTCGACGCCGAACGAACAGCGCAGCAAGGCCCAATTAGACGCATGGTGGGATCACCCTTTCGGCGTGACGATGGCCGACGGCCGTATCGACGTTCGATGCCTCAACGGCGGGGCGTGGGATCGGTCTACGCATCTTGGCGTGGCCGATGACTACGACGCGGCGTGCGCACTGGCCGAAGCGAAACAAGCGGCGTGGCTGCGCTTCCGCGAACGGCCCGTCGGAAGTCCCCAGGACGGGAAATTCTTGCTCCTGAAAATGCCGCAACGGCCTGACGAAGACATGGTGACGGTTGGCACGTTCGACACGGCCGAAGCGGCGAATGAATACTTGCGCGAGCACTACCCCGAGACGCCGCGATGAAGGTTGCCCGCATCTACATGCGCGTCAGCACGGACGGCCAGGACTTGGAGCGACAAGAAAGCCTTGTGGCCGGGGCGCGGGATGCCGGCTACTACGTGGCCGGCGTCTACCGCGAAAAGGCATCGGGCGCGCGGGCGGATCGGCCGGAACTGCTGCGCATGATTTCGGACCTTCAACCCGGCGAAGTCGTCGTGGCGGAAAAGATCGACCGCATATCGCGCCTGCCGCTGGCCGAGGCCGAAAAGCTCGTCTCTGCGATCCGGGACAAGGGCGCGCGGCTGTCGGTCCCCGGCGTGGTGGACCTGTCCGAACTGGCGGCCGAAGCGAAGGGCGTTGCCAAGGTCGTGCTCGAATCCGTGCAAGACATGCTGTTGCGCGTCGCGTTGCAGATTGCACGCGATGACTACGAAGACCGGCGGGAACGGCAGCGCCAGGGCGTCGAACTGGCGAAGGCGGCCGGCCGCTACACTGGCCGGCGCGAAGACACCGGCACGCATGAACGCATCATTGCGCTGCGCACGGCAGGCAAGAGCATTGCCGACACGGCGCGGCTCGCCCAATGCAGCGCGAGCCAAGTTAAGCGCGTGTGGGCAATGGCGAAGGCCGACGGCCGCGTACTGTCCGACGACTGAATGGTGACGGCTGACCGCGCTCGAGCGCGCTAAATTGTCACCAAAAAATAACCCGGCTGGTAGCCGGGTTCATCGCGCATCATTGTGGGGGCAGGGGAGGGCGATAGTCCTTGATGTTTCGGGTAGGCCCGGACCACCCGACGTAAGCCGCCATCACCTTGCGGATGAGGGAAGACACGTTTTCGTCTTCGTCGCTCGCCTGTTGTTGAACTCTTTCAAGCAACTCTCTAGGCCAATCTATCTTTGATGAAGCTGCAAGGTGCGGGTTTTTAGGAGAATGAGCCATTGCGCTATTTCCGAACACTGGTGACAGTCAGCGTGGAAGCTGCGCGCGGCGCAGCCCTTGGCGGGCGATGAACTTCCCGACAACATGACAGAACATCAGAACAAATACGATCCGCGAGGCACCGTCTAGATTGCTCTCGATAAGTGCTGCTGCTCCCTTGCTGTACTCGATAACATCCAATGCAGCCAATAAGCCAAAGAGAACGGCAATACCGGCAAGGCCGACGGTGAGAAAACACGCCGCGAAATAGCAGAAGTTCGCCAGCTTGGTGACAGATTGCGAACTCTCTTGTGCTGCGCGTCGTATGGCTACATCAGTCCATCCCGGCCAGTCTGCTGTCCCCTTCAAACCGTCGCCAAGATGCTTTTCTTCCCAAGCTGAAAGCGCCTGACATTCTTCGTCGGTCAGGTGCTTTTGTAGCTCCTTAATGGCCCTCATACGGGCCTCAAATTCTTGAGACATATATCTCTCCAAAATGCACATAGTTGAATTCCAAAATATACCATTATGGAGCCTGATTAAGAACATTATGGGAGCGTAAGTTAGCGTAGTTTCGTTTGCTGCGCGCCCTGCGGGCTTGCCCAAAGGGGCGCTGCCCCTCTGGACGCCCCGCCCTCGCCGCCGGGAAGCTCGGGGGGCAGGGGTGGCGGGCTTTGCCCTTCGTCCCTGCCCCCACTCACATAGGCTTGGGTCGCCTACACCAGCATCAAGGGTTCGCTTCGCCGCCATCCTCGCCCGGTCCCTGCGCTACGCTCCGGGCTGCGGCCTCCGGTGTCGCCCTTGACACTGGCTCCGGCTGTTGGTGACAACTGGCCCGCCCGGGATCTGCAAAGCTGTCGCCAAAGAAAAACCCGGCACGGGGCCGGGTTCGATTGGTGACGCGGCCGAGCTGGCCAGGTTCGTTATCTGTCGCCATAGCGAGGCCAAAGACGCAGCACGATTGCAGCGGTGCCACCGAGTGCCGCGCAGACTATCCAGCCAAAGGCGCGATACGTCTCGGGCGACAACAGCCACCATGCGACGGACGCCAGCAACACGGCGAGGGTGAGGAACAGCAGCCGGCCGCCCGTCACGCTGTCACCAGATGGGCCAAGTAGATCGAATTGAGCGCGGCCAGCGCCCAGGCCAAGGCATAGAGCCAATAGCGCGGCGGCTTCACGCCTTCGAGCGCTTTGGCTATCACTGGATCGCTTATCGGCGTGTTGCGATGCCGCCAAAGGAACCATGCGGCATAGGCGTCTTTGCTCATGCGATACAGGCAAAAGGCGGCGACGGGCAGGCAGACATAGGGAAGCCACCACAACACGTCAGAAATGGTCTGTACGCCGTTCATTTCTGCATGGTCTCCCGTAGCTTCTCGCGGGCCTGCTCGATGGTGATGTCGCGGCAATCGGAACCGGCTGGGCACGTCATGAGTGCATGCACGTCGTCAAGCACGACGCGCACTAGCTCGACCGACTCCCAACGGCTGATTTTTCCGTCGGCCATGGCGTCCCGGATCAGTTGGCGGGTGTGCTCGTTCGCGTGCGGCCATGCCCAGGCATAGGACAGATAGGTGTAGTCCTCGGTTTCCTGATTGACGTAGTAGACAGCAGCGGCAGCGCTGAATACCGGGATCAGGACCGGGACCATCAGATAGTCGATGAAGAAACGGCGGGCCTTGCTCATTGCGCACGCTCCTTGCGAAGTTCGCGGAATGGGTCGGCGTTGCTGATGTAGGTGTGGCCGTCGATCCACGAAAAGCCGCACCGCATGACCCAGGTGTAATTTTTCTTCTCGAAGACCTCTACAGGATGGTCCTTGCATTCGTTGGCGCGCAGCCGGTCGATGGTGTGCATGTCGGCCGTGCCCAGGTTGCGGGCAAGGAATCGCGGGTAGCTGTCCGCATTGACCAGATAGAGGCGTTCAGCGGTATTCAGCACCGCGCCTACGATGACCAAGGCGGCGGCAATGCAGCCCATCTTGCCCAGGATGCGCAGCGGCTTGCGCTGCGACCGGGCCGCCTCGGCGGCTAGTCCGGCACCGATGAAAAAAGCCGCGAAGGCAAGATACCCGGCGAACGCCTGCCAGGATCGCCCGACGATCCCCAAAAATACGGCCATGCCAAGCCATAAGCCTATGCTTATTTGCCAAAGTGGCCCCTTCAATCCTTTCATGCTGTACGCCTCGAAAAAAAGCCCGCGAGGGTGTCGCGGGCGGTTCGTAATTATGCCGCCGCAGTCTGCGAACTGGCACCCTTGACCCGTAGGGCCTCCCACTGCTGCTTTACGGCCTCGGGGCCGTTGCTTTTAACCGGCGTCGCGTCGTCATGCTGATGCAGGGCAACGATGCGGGCCGCGTTCTCGGTCTTGGCCGCCTCCACGGCCGCTAGGGCATCGGCCCGGCCTTGGTCGTCGGGATGCGCGGCGCACTCGATTTGCAGGCGCAGCGCTTCGGCCTCTAGCCAGTCGTCAAACTCGCCACGAGTGGCGATTTCGGTCGCGGCCAGGGTGCCGCGCTGTTTGGCGTTGGCCTCGCGCTTGCGGCGTTCCTCTCGGTCGTTCTGCCGGGCGGTAATGATGTCATCCATGATCGGCCCGACAACCTTCCCGAGAAAACCGAACACAATAAGGATGCCGAACATCCACGGCATGACGTTGAAAATCATGTCGAACAAGGCGTCGGGTGCGGATTGCAGGCCATTCATTTCACACCCTCCGCGTCGCCGCTGACCTTCGTTTTCAGGGCGGCGAGGCGGTCGGCAATCGGGGCCGCCGTGAGGGCCGCCAGTTCGGCGTCGATGTTGCCGCCGCTCCTGTCGTCGGCCAGTTCGTCCAGCGCTTCGGCCCCGGCCTCGATCTTGTTCACACGCTCGCGCACGCTGTCGAAATCGACGGGGTTATCGCCGACACCGCCCAGGATGCGCGCCGCGCGACTGGTGGCGTTGGCGGCCTTGGCGCGGGCATCCAGCAATTCCGCCTCGTTGTCGGCGTCGTCCTTCTTCTTGCGAAGGTCGGCGAGCTTCGCTTTCAAGGCGTCAACCCTCGGCGACAGGATCGACAGCGACTTGTCGAACGCTGCGCCGTTCGTCTCGGCGCGGGCGGCACGCTCAAGCGCTGAGGTAGCGAGGTCGTCGCGGCCCACGCGCACGGCCTGCTCGGCCTTTGCGTTCCAGTCGGCCGCCTCCTGCTTGGCGTCGTCGCGCTTCTTGATGAGCACCTTTTGATCGCCGATGACGGATGCCACGGCTTCTTCGTGCTTGGCGATTTCGGCGGCGAGGTCGCGCACCATCTGGCGGGCGACTGCGCCGGGGTCTTCGATGTTGTCGAGCGCGTCATGCGCACGGGCCTTAAACAGTCGGGCGAGGCGATTTAAGATCGAGGTAGCCATGGTTCAAACTCCTTGCAGTTTGGGGATGGTTAGGCGGGCTTCGGCGTTCCAGCGCCGGGGCCTGCCGCTTACTTTCGCCAGTCCACAAAGGACGGGCTGACAACGATGTTCGGGCTGAACATCAAACCTGTGGGCGTCACGTTCATGCCGAGCGACGCGGAAATGGGAAGGCCGCCGATGTTGTGCATGCGGTAGCCGGTCCCGCCGTAGTAGTAGGGGCCGTTTGCGCAGCCCGTGAGGGCCACCACAAGGGCGGCAACGGCGATGCGTAGGGTCTTCACTCCTTCTTCCTCCTGGCCGATATTTCGGCCTGCTCTGGCCGCCATGCGGCCATGTCAGCGGTGACAGTGGCGAAACCGACATCGCGCAGCAGCTTGAGGGCCGTTCCGGCATCGCTGAACGTGCGCGGCTGCCGGTCGGAATGCCGAACCAAGACGACACGGCCGCCGGCCCGTGCGTCGGCCGTCACGACGAACACGCGGCCTTGGCCGACGATCTGCGCGGCGGCCAGTCCGCCGGCTTCGTGCGTGGTGCGCAACTGCTCCAAGGTCATGCTTTGCATGGTCAGTCCTTACGCGCGGTCGTCCGGCGTCACGGTTTCGATAATGAGGTCGTCATGGTCGGCGGTGAACGTGTGCGCCTTGCCGTCGCGGCTGCTGCCGGCGTTCAGTTCCCAGGCCAGCGGCCCGCCCGTGGTGCTGTTCAAGTTGTCCTCGATCACGCCCAGGCACGCCATGCGGCAAGCGTCGGCGCTGAGGCCATCCGCGCCGGCTTCGGCGAGGAACGCGGCGAACCGGGCCGCACCTGCGGCCGTGAAGTCGTGGACCTGCTGATAGGTGTCGGCAAGATCAATCCGCACGGTAGCGTTAGCGAGGATTGTTTGCACCGTGGATGCCGGCAGCGATTCAAGGCTGCTCGTATCGACCGGGACCGTCTGGATAGGCTTCTTCATTTGCAAAACTCCGTATTGGTGACAAAAGGGGCGAGGCCTGGCGGGCTTTCTGTCGCCAAGCCTCGGCGGTTAGGCTGCGGCGCGCACGTCGTCTTCAAGCAGGACCAGCAGGCGGCGCAGGTCGCGCACGGTCATCATGGGCACGGTGCAGGGTTGGCCCGTCGCAAAGGACCGTCGAATTTCCTCGGCAATCTTGTTAATATCCGGCATCGCTTTCCTCCTTAGAACTGGTTTGGCGGTCACTCCCCGGATGGTTGCAGCCATGCCGGGGAATCTTGTTTCTGTGCCCCTTGGCTTACTCGGCGGCCGTGTCCAGCGGGCCGTCAAAGTCGTTTTCTGTCAGGCTCTCAAGGTCTTGAATGACCTGTTCCAGCGCCTCGATAGCGGCGTCGGCCTTCTCGCCTTTCTCGCCCTCTGCGAAGGCTTCCGGCATGTTGTCGCGGTAGTCCTGTTCCTCGTCGCGGATGGCCTCTACATCGCTCTTGATGTCCTCGGCCTGCGACAACAGCGCCGCAATGCGGGCTTTGATGTCTTCAATCTGTTTGCGGCGCTGTGCGTTCATGGTTTGTTCCCTCGGCGATCAGTTAGAAGCCTTGCTTCTTCATTTCCTCGGCGACGATCTGGCAGGCGATTTCGTTCAGGTCGTCGGGGAGCTTGGATTGAATGGCTTGTAGCGCTTGCGCAGCAGCGAAGGCGCGGGCGAAGTCCGGGCGCAGTTCACGAATGGCGTTCGCTTCGCCGCTCTCGGCAAGCCGGCGATAGACGTTTGCCCACTCGCCCCAGGTCGGTGTGATGTCGATGGTCTTCATGCTCCAAGCTCCTTTGTCGGTGGCGACCAATATCGCCTAACTCGATAACCAAATTATACCATCTTGGTAATCTGAAATGCAAGAAACGCGACTCTAAAACAACAAAAACAGGGTGCCGGGTTGGCGACGGGGCCGCGTCCTGGTCGCGGTCCCTCTGTCGCCATGGCGGGCGGTCAGGCGTACCAAGTCACGCGGCACGGGCGGCCGTCCCACTTGCTCAAGCTGCCGCGCCCCGACTTGCCGGCGTTCAATGCGTGCCAGCCGGTCGCGCGGTGCGTTTCCTCTTTCGCCATCGGGTCGAAGTCGTCGGGCCGGGGCGTGCTGGTCCCGGTCATGCTGCCGGCCGGCTGCTCGGTGATGTCGGCCGCGATCTTGCGCACGACGGCGGAACGGTCGGACGGCACGCGCACGACCTGATAAAAGGTGACGTTGGTTTGCTCGTAGCCCCACACCGAATAAACGATGTCGCCGACGGCCAGCCCGTGCGCTGCCTGACGGCGGGCGCGCTTGGCTTCCTCGTACTCAGTTTCGCGGGCGACGTAATCGGACAGATAGCGGTCGCGGCGCTCGGCGCTGCCGAAGGCGTAGCGCTGCGCGGGCTTGGACTGGCGGCCCTTGTAGGCGACGAACGCAGGGCCGTTCGCGCTCTGGAAGCAATAGGCGATGACGGCGGCGGCGGGAAATTCGCGGGTTTCGGCGTTCTGCGGAATTTGGCGGGTCTTCATGGTGTCGGCTCCTGTTGTTCGGTGGCTGTGGGTGCCCCTTGCGGGGCACCTGGGCGGCTTAGTCTTCGTTCGGCTGCATGATGGTGATGACGGGTTCGGCGTTGTCTCCGGGGCCGATCTGCATCGCCAGCGAGACACGGCGCGGGCGGTTGCCTCGGCCCTCGCGCGGCACGCGGTACAGGTCGAACAAACAGCGCTCGACGTTGCCAGCGGTGCGCGCGGCAAGGTGGGCCATCCAAACCACGTCCCAAAGGCGGCCGGCTTCGTCCTGCGTGGTTGCCTTGCGGGCCTCGTCGGCCTCGGTCCACTCGACGCAATCGGCCCATGCGGCACGGGTCAGCGCAACGGGGATGCGGAACCCGGCTTCGCGGGCGGTTTCCGTCACGTCTACCAGCACGCCGTCGGCGATCCCTTGGGCGCGCGTGTAAGCCGAAATCACGTCTTCGGCGTTGAACAGCGGGGCGGTGTTGTTGGTCATGGCTGCGGCCTCCAAAAGTCAGACGATGTAAGAGGGAAGGGGGGAATCCGGGTCGATGGGGCCGGCCAACAGTTCGTTGGTTTCGTTGTCGTACACCTCGACCCAATAGCCAGCGGTCCAGAAGTTGCGCGCGTGGCCGTTAGCCTTCTTGCGGCAGATAGCGACGTGGTAGTCGTGCAGGTGCTCGAAGTGGGCGCGGGTTTCCGGGTTCGTGGTGCTGGCCTCGACGCGGTAGCTTCTGAGGCTTTGGGCTTCTACATTTGCTTTGCTAGATGCTTGAGCCGGCTTTTGATTTTTCTGGTGGTGATTCATGTCGGACCTCGCCTGTTGGTTGAACATTTGCTTCGCTGAGTGCCTTTCGCCGTGATTGCCCGTAGGAAGCCCGGCCCATAGAGGGCAGGGGTCAAGGGCGGCACCGGAAGCCGCAGCCGTGAGCGAAGCGAGGGGACCGGGTGAGGATGCCGGCGAAGCGAACCCTTGATCCCTGACCGGGCCGGGCTACCGTTTAGGGCAGGCGAAAGGTGGTCAGCGAAGCGGCTCAACCCCGCAGTAGGCGGCGCTCGACATGAACACCGAATAAGGCAGCGCTTGCGCTGCGAACTCGACCCGCGCAGCGGGGCCTAAAAGCCGAAGGCTGCGCATTGGTGACACCGCGGCCAGCTCGATCGGCGGGAACCGTCACCAAGCTATAGCGTTCTGGTTTTCGATGGTGACAGCTAGGCCGCCGGCGCCGGCGGCTGTTGTCACCAGATTCACCGCGCCGGGCTGGTGACAGCGCGAAGCGCTGCAGGAAGCCCGGCCGTCACCATCCGACCGCTAAAAAGCACTGTGCGGATGGGGGTTTATCCATCATTTCTTGATGATTGGTGGGTAGAGAAATGACTTGCGGCGGCAAGGTGGCGATTCGTTGTCAGAACGAAGGCGCGGACGCGCTGAAACTGTCTTGCGTTTTGGTGACATGACGATAGATTTTGTCGTCACGCAGTCACCAATTTAGTAGAATTGCAAGTTTGGACGGCGCGCTATTTCGGGTTTTCCCGAACATGCGTCGCCGAGCGCCAAAGGCGCAACGAAAGGGATTGATGCCCGGAAGGGCCGAAACCGGGGGAGCCGGGTTCGGTTCACGAAAGCCCGTCCCTGGCGAAGCCAGGGTGAGCAAGTTGGTTTTGCAAATGGTGAGTGTTCGTAGCCGGGATGAGGAAAAACGACTACCAAAATATGGTGTTTTGGTAGTAGAATAGGACGCTTTCAACATGACCGACCCCGACAACAGGACTGACATGAAGCGACAGCCATGTAGCCCTTCAAACAGCATTCTAGAGGGCGATCTAGAGCTTGCGGCTAAGCATCAAATCATCGAGAAGCTCAAAGTCATGGAGACGCCGATAGGCTTCTACGTAATCGCCGAGTTTTCAGACAAATCCCATGTACTCGAACGACACAAGGGAACAGGTCTGCCGGACTGGTTTTACATCATCGCTCAACTGCTCTCGGAACCGGGTAAAGAGTGGTACTTGACGACCAGACGCGACCGGACAGTTCCCAAAGTTTTCAAGGACTTGAAGCGCCTCAACGATCACTTGAAGGAAGCCTATCCAACGGATAGCTTCGAGTTGATCCGAGGGCAAGACGTGCCAGGAGTGCCCAAAACGAAGACGCGAAAACCCGCGAAAACAAAGGCGGGGATACGCAAGCCGACTACCAAAAAAGGCAATGTTCAATGACCAAAGTATGGTATATTGGTTTCTGTCCATCCCCATTACGGAGACAGAAACATGCTGGAATTCTTGGCCCTCGCCGAGCAATGCGCGCCGACGGTCGCACCGCAGACGATGGCGGCGCTTGTTCATGTCGAGTCGAGTTTTAACCCTTACGCAATAGGCGTCGTTGGTGGCCGGCTCGCCCGGCAACCAACCAGCCGCGATGAAGCCGTAGCGACCGCGAAGGCGCTTGAGGCCGACGGCTGGAACTTCTCGGTAGGGGTTGCGCAAGTCAACCGCTACAACCTCCCCAAATACAACCTCACCTACGAACTGGCCTTCGATGCCTGCGCGAACCTTCGCGCCGGCTCGAAGATCCTCGAAGACTGCTTCGTGCGTGCCACGCCGCGCACGGGCAGCGAACAGGCCGCCTTGCAGGCGGCTTTCTCCTGCTACTACTCCGGCAACTTCACGCGCGGTTTCCGGCCTGACAAGGCCGGCGAGCCGAGCTATGTCCAAAAGGTACTCGCGCAAGCGAACGTGCCGGCGAAGGCGATTCCGGTCGTGCCTTCGATCAAGCCGGGGCAGGGCAGCGCAGCGCGCCCGAAAGCCGTCAAGGCTGCGGACAGCGCGCCCGCGACCGATGCGCCGGCTCCTGTGTCGGCCGAACCGGCCGACCATGCCCCCGTGCTGCTGCGCCCGTCGTCGGAACGCGACGCGGTGCGTCTGCAACGTGCGGTGCCCGGCACCGACGGAAATCAACCGGCCAAAGCCAGCGAGACGGCCGGGACTGGCGGCGAAGCGAAAAGCTCCGTCGTCGTCTTCTGAGGACGACTTATGAAATTGATGGTGGTGGAAAGCCCGAACAAGATCAAAAAGATCGAAGCCGAACTAGGCGAGGGCTGGAAGGTGATGGCAAGCGTGGGCCACGTCCGCGACTTGCCGCGTAATGGCCTCGGGATCGAGAAGCCCGATTTCACGCTGTGCTATGAGTACATCCCGCCGGCCAAGGTGGGCGACCGTACTTTCCCAGGCGGCCAGGACCGCGTAGCGCGCATCCGCAAGGAAGTACGCAACGCGGAAATGGTCTACCTCGCCACCGACCCGGATCGGGAAGGCGAGGCCATCGCGTGGCACCTGAAAGACGCGCTCGCCCTGGGCAATGATGAGTATCAGCGCGTGACGTTCGATGAAGTCACGGGCAAGGTCATCCGGGCCGCGCTGGCGAAGCCGCGCAAGATTGACGACGATCTGGTACATGCCCAGGAAGCGCGCCGCGCCCTCGACCGGATCGTGGGCTACATGGTGTCGCCGCTGCTGTCCGACATGCTCGGGCTGAACCTTTCAGCGGGCCGCGTGCAAAGCGTGGCCGTGCGCATAGTGGTCGATCTTGAGCGACGCATTAAGGCGTTCCGCAAGACGAACCATTTCGGGGCCGTCGTGTTCTTCGACGGCGACGCCTGGAAAGCGGAGTGGAACACGAAGCCATTCACGACCGAGGATTCGCCCTACGTTCTGAACGAAGAACTGGCGAACAGGGCGGCCAACTCGCGGCAATTCCGCGTCACGGATTCGAGCACGGACACGGCGCGCGAAGCGCCGCCGTCGCCGTTCTCTACGTCGCTGCTGTTGCAGGCGGCAAGTGTGTCGCTCAAGCTCGATCCCGAAGTGACCGCGAAGCTCGCGCAAAAGCTCTTTGAGCAAGGCGCGATCACCTACATTCGCACCGACAGCGTGAATTTCGGCGATGACGCCATTGCCGAAATCCGGTCCTATGCCGAGGGCAAGGGCTGGAAGCTGCCGGATGCGCCGCGCCGCTTCAAGGCGAAGGGCGACGCCCAGGAAGCCCACGAAGCGATCAGGCCGACGCATATCGAAGTCGAAGAAGCCGGCGAGGACGACAAGCAGCGCGCCTTGTATCGCCTCATATGGCAGCGCTCGGTTGCCTCCCAACTGGCCGATGCCCGCTACAAGGTGAACGCGGTCACGCTGGAATCGACGGACGGCCCGACGCCGTTCGAGTTCAAGGCCAAGGGCCGCGTGCTCATTGAAGCCGGTTGGCGCGTCCTGACCGCGAAAGATGCGGTCGAAGACGCCGACACCGACGACAAGGCCGACGGCGAAGCCAAGGACGCGGGCAAGGTGCCCGTGCTCGATGTCGGGTCCGATAAGCGGGCCGACACCGGCAAGATTCTGCGCAAGCAGACGATGCCGCCGAAGCGGTACACGAAGGCGAGCTTGATTGCCAAGTTGGAAGCCGAGGGCATCGGCCGTCCGGCGACTTACCCGGCCATCATGGGAAACGTGATGAATCGCGGCTATCTGGCCGAGGAAAAGCGCTACCTCGTCCCGACGGAAACCGGCGAGCTGGTCGTGGACAATCTGGTGAAGGCTGGCTTCGCCTTCATGGAACTGGATTTCACCCGCGATCTGGAAGGCCAGCTTGACCAGATTGCCGAGGGCAAGACGACGTATCTCGACGTCGTTGCGCCCGCCTATGACCAGTTGAACAAGGAACTGGTGAGCATCGCCCAGGGCGGCGAGTTCAAGCCGCGCTATACCTGCCCGAAATGCTCGGCCGGCCTGCGCCGGTTCAACCATGCGACCCGTGGGCCGTTCTGGTGCTGCACGAACGACGATTGCCGGCACTTCATGGACGACGCCAAGGGCAAGCCCGTCGAACGCCTGTCGTATCCGTGCCCGAAGTGCGCGACGGCGCTGCGCCGGTTCAAGCGCAGAAACGGCGGCGGCTACCTGTGGGCCTGCCCGAACGACGAATGCAAGACCTTCCTTGACGACGTGGACGGCAAGCCCCTGGAACCGAAGGTGCATAGCTGTCCGAAGTGCAGTTCGGACCTGCGCCGCTACCAGAAGAAGGACAAGGAAACTGGCAAGCCGAAGGGCTTCGGCTGGTTCTGCACCAACAAGGAATGCTCGACCTTCCTCGATGACGAAAAGGGCAAGCCCGTCGTCATCAAGACGGCCCCATGCCCGGCCTGCGGCAAGCCGATGTATCGGCGCAAGAGCACGCAGGGCGCGGGCTACTGGTGGGGGTGCAGCGGGTTCAAGGACGGCTGCAAGAACGTCATGGACGACAAGGCCGGCAAACCCGTGCCGAAGGCGGCCAAGAAGCCGGCCGGGAAGTCGCCCCGCCGGTCGTAGCGCGCTACCATGAAATGCAAAAGAAGATCACCAAAATGGTATATTTTGGTGTTCTCTGTTGTATAATCCGGCTAGAGAACGGACTAAGGGAGAGCATAGAAATGAAGTGACCAAATCCGATTTCTACGGCTGCGGACCGTTCAACCCGTTCTCGCTTTCTTTTTCATAACCTGGAGTCGAAAAACCTATGGAATCCCTGACCATCAACAAGAGCGGCGCAAGCCGTGCGGTTCCCCTGCTGGCCCTGGTGGCTGTCCTGGCGCTGTTCGCGGTCGAACCTGCCTTCGCGCAAGGCGGCTTGGACAAGGTGAACACCTTCATGGACAACGTGCTGTCGATCCTGCGCGGCGTCTCGATCACGGTCGTTACCATCGCCATCATGTGGGCGGGCTACAAGTTCCTGTTCAAGCATGCCGACATCGCCGAGTGCGCGAAGATTCTGGCGGGTGGTCTGCTCATCGGTGGCGCGGCCGAACTGGCCCGCTTCCTCCTGAACTAAGGGGGTAGCCCGCGATGTCGGCACCAATGGACGTACAAGACCCGCGCGACCCGTTGTTCAAGGGTTGCACGCGGCCGGCGATGGTGTTCGGCGTGCCATTGGTGCCGCTCGCCGTCGTTTCTGGCGTGGTCATCCTCCTGAGCGTCTGGACGACGATTTTTCTCGCCCTGTCGCTGTTCCCCATCGTCCTGACGATGCGGCTCATTGCGAAGTCGGACGATCAGCAATTCAGGCTCTTGGGCCTGAAATTCCTGTTCCGGGGCGTGAACTACAACCACAACGGACGGTTCTGGAAGGCTTCGGCTTACAGCCCGATCCCCTTCAAGAAGCGGAAGTGAGGCGCGCATGAACGCTCAACCAAAGTATTTTCAGCAACTGAACCGGGAAAGGGCGATTGCGCCCTTTCTGCCGTACAGCAGCCATGTTTCGCCGAATACCATCGTCACGAAGGACGGCGACTACCTGCGCATCTGGAAGGTGGCCGGCATCGCGTTCGAGACGACCGACGCCGACGAAATCTTGCTGCGCAAGGAACAGCTAAACACGCTGTTCCGCTCCATCGGCACGAACCATGTCGCGCTGTGGTCGCACAACGTGCGCCGCAAGACTAGCGACCGGCTGAAATCGGTCTACGACAACGATTTTTGCCGCGATCTGGACCAGAAATATTACGACTCGTTCGCCGGCTATCGCATGATGGCGAACGAACTGTATTTGACGGTCGTGTACCGCCCGAACCCGTCGCGCATGGACCGCGCCCTGGTGAAGTCGTCGCGCCGGTCGGTGGATGAAATCAAGCGCGACCAGCAGGCGGCCATCCGCAAGCTGGACGAAATCGCCTATCAAATCGAGTCGAGCATGCGGCGCTATGGCGTCGATGAAAAGCGCGGCCTCGAAGAACTGACGACCTACACCGACACCGACGGCGTGCTGTACTCGCAGCAATTGGAGTTCTTGAACTTCCTGATTACTGGCGAGTGGCAAAAGGTTCGCGTGCCGACGATGCCCCTCAACGAGTACCTGGGCACGGCCTGGGTGTTCGTAGGCACGGAAACGATTGAAATTCGCTCGCCGAAGACGACGCGCTTTGCGCAGTGCATCGACTTCAAGGACTACACCGCGCACACCGAGCCGGGCATTCTCAACGGCCTGATGTACGAAGACTACGAGTACGTCATCACGCAGTCCTATAGCTTCATGACGAAGCGCCAGGGCAAAGAGTTCTTGGAACGACAGATGAAACAACTGTCGAACGCCGAGGACGGCAGCGTGACGCAAATCGTGGAAATGAAAGAGGCCATCGACCAGCTTATCCAAGGTGAGTTCGCCATGGGCGAATATCACTACTCGCTGATGATCTTCGGCGAGTCCATGGAAAAGCTGCGCCGCAATACCACGTCGGCCATGACGATCATTCAGGATCGCGGCTTTCTGGCCGCCATGGTGGCGACGGCGACCGATGCGGCTTTCTACGCGCAGTTGCCTTGCAACTGGTCCTATCGGCCCCGTGTGGCCGGCCTGACCAGCAAGAACTTTGCGGGCCTGTCGAGCTTCCATAACTTCCGCGCTGGCAAGCGTGACGGCAACCCGTGGGGGCAGGCGGTCACGCTGCTGAAAACGCCATCGGGCCAGCCCTTGTATCTGAACTTCCACTACTCGAAGGGCGACGAAGACAACTACGACAAGAAGCTGCTCGGCAATACCCGCATCATCGGCCAGTCCGGCGCGGGTAAGACGGTGCTGATGAACTTCTGCCTGAGCCAAGCGCAGAAGTACAAGCACAATGCGCCGTCGGGCTTCTGCAACGTGTTTCTGGATAAGGACGAAGGCGCGAAGGCGACCATTCTCGCCATCGGCGGCAAGTACCTTGCCGTCAAGAATGGTAAGCCGACCGGCTTCAACCCGTTCCAGATGGAGCCGACCGAGGACAATATTCTGTTCCTCGAAAAGCTGGTCCGCGTGCTCGTCTCGGGCGAGGGCCAGCGCGTCACCACGACCGACGAACTTCGCATCAGCCATGCCGTGCGCACGGTCATGCGTATGCCGCGCGAGCTTCGCCGGCTCTCGACTGTGATTCAGAACATCACCGAGGGCACCGACCGCGAGGACCGCGAAAACAGCGTGTCGAAGCGGCTTTCGCGTTGGTGCTACGACGACGGCAACGGCAAGCGCGGCGCGTTCTGGTGGGTGCTGGACTGCCCGAACGACGAAATCGACTTCACGACGCACAACAACTACGGCTTCGACGGCACCGACTTCCTCGACAACAGCGACGTGCGCACGCCGATTTCCATGTACCTGCTGCACCGCATGGAAACGGTCATTGACGGCCGCCGCTTCATCTACTGGATGGATGAGGCGTGGAAGTGGGTCGATGACGAAGCGTTTGCCGAGTTCGCGGGCAACAAGCAGTTGACCATCCGTAAGCAAAACGGCCTGGGCGTGTTTGCTACGCAGATGCCTAGCAGCCTGTTGAAGTCGAAGATTGCTTCGTCCCTGGTGCAGCAGGTTGCGACGGAAATCTACCTGCCGAACCCGAAGGCCGATTACCACGAATACACCGACGGTTTCAAAGTGACCGACGCGGAATTCGAGATCATCAAGAGCATGGGCGAGGAAAGCCGCATGTTCCTCGTAAAACAGGGCCACCAATCCATGATTGCGCGGCTCGATCTGGCCGGGTTCGATGATGAACTGGCTATCCTATCT
This sequence comes from Serratia sp. BNK-33-b, assembly GCF_048684565.1. Classification (NCBI taxonomy): domain Bacteria; kingdom Pseudomonadati; phylum Pseudomonadota; class Gammaproteobacteria; order Enterobacterales; family Yersiniaceae; genus Serratia; species Serratia sp. BNK-33-b. The sequence goes on along the minus strand of NZ_JBLQTZ010000002.1, from coordinate 6,969 downwards.
GGCAGTTCGGACAACAACGAACTGCTCGATGCTGTCATTGCCGAAGTGGGGGACGATCCCCGGCAATGGCTCCCTGTGTTCCACGAACGCCGCAAGGCTCGCGTGGTGGCTTCCAAACAAGAGTGAGGTATTTATGAAAAGGATTCTCGTCGGAGCGATGTTCGCAGCGGCTTTTGTTGGGGCCGCCAACGCGCAAATTCCCGTCAGCGTGACTGTCGATGCTCCTGCTACAGCAAACCACTTGGAGACGATCACCAAGTGGGTAGCGCAGTACAAGCAGCTTGAGGCGCAGATTGACCAAGCGAAGCAGCAATATTCGTCCCTCACGGGTTCCCGTGGCCTGGGTTCCATCATGGACGATCCGAAGCTGCGGGATTACCTGCCGCAAGACTGGCAGCAGGTCTATGACGCCGTGAAGAACGGCGGCTATGACGGCCTGACCGGACGCGGCAAGCAGGTCTACGCCGATAACAAGATTTTCGATGGTTGCGCCTTCGTCATGTCCGAGGATGCGAAGAAGGCGTGCGAGGCCCAGGCCGTGAAGCCTTCCCAGGACAAGGCCGTGGCTCTGGATGCCTTCGACGCGGCCAAGAGCCGCTTGCAGCAGATTGACGGCCTGATGCGTCAAATCAACCAGACGCAAGACCCGAAGGCGATTGCCGAGCTTCAAGGCCGTATCTCTATCGAGCAGGCCAAAATCCAAAACGAAGCGACCAAGCTGCAACTCTATTCGATGGTCGCGGCGGCCGAAGAAAAGGTGCAGGCGCAGCGGCAGCGCGAAATCCAGGCCCGCACCTGGGCGGCCCGCAAGGGCATCCAGGCGCAGCCCGTGACCTTCAACAGCAACTAAGACCGATTGGCGACGCCGCCGAGCTGGCCAGCGGCGTCGCCAGTCACCAATACGGCGTTTGGTGACGCCATCCCGGCCAGGCTCGCCGGGATCTGTCACCAGACGGGACTAGGGCGGCAAGCGCGCTGCCCGCCTACTTGGAGAGTGAAGCAATGAAAAAAATGATGGTGCTGGTTATGGCGGGCGCGCTGTCTGTTCTTGCCGGTTGCAAAGAAGACAAGACGGAAGTGGTTCAGTCCGTCGAGTGGTACAAGGCGCACACGGCCGAGCGCAAGGAAATGCTCGCCAAGTGCAACGAGAACCCCGGCGAGCGCATGGCGACGCCGAATTGCGTCAACGCAAGCCGCGCGGATTCCTCCACGACGTGGGGCGCTCGCGGCGGCGGCATCAAGCCCGTGGCACCGCTCACGGCCGACGAACTCAAAAAGAAATAGGACGGTGACATATGGACCCGATGGTCTTTCAGTTCATCGGCGAGACGGTGCAGAACGCGACGGATGCGTTTGTGTCGCCGGCCGCCTCAAAGCTGATGACGGCGCTACAGCTAACCGCGCTGGCCGGGGTGACGCTCTACATCACCATGACCGGCTACGCGATCAGCACGGGCGCGGTTGAAGCTCCGTTTCAGACGTTCCTCAAGCAGTGCGTGAAGATCATCATCATTGCGGCTTTCGCCCTGACCGCTGACGGCTACACCAATAGCGTCATGGGCGCGCTGCAAGGGCTGGAAACCGGCCTTTCCGACGCGCTCAACGTGGGCGGCGGCAATGCGACCTCGATTTATCAGGTGCTTGACCAGTCATTGGGCAAGGGCATGGAAATCGTCGGTACGTGTTTCCAGAAAGCCGATGAAGCCGGGTGGAACTTCGGCGCGGTCCTTGGGTGGGCAATTGCGGGCCTCGTCGTTGCCATCGGCACGGTGCTGGTGTCGATGCTCGGGGGTGCTGTGGTCATCGTGGCGAAGTTCTCGCTTGCGATTGTCTTCGCCATGGGGCCGCTGTTCATCCTCGCACTGATGTTCCCGATCACGGCGAAGTTCTTCGATAGCTGGTTCGCCCAGGTGATGAACTACACGCTGACGATTGTCATCATGGCCGTGGTGATGACGTTCGCCATGAAAGCCTATGACACGTTCATCCAGGGCGCGGACTTCTCGGGCAGCGGCGACGACAACCCGATGTTTGCGGCCTTGCAGATTGGCGCGCTTACCGGCGTGCTTATCTGGATCATCCTACAGGCCGGCGGCATAGCCTCCGGGCTGGCCGGTGGTGTCTCGATGGCTGCAATGGGCGTCCGGCACCTGATGATGCCCGTCACGGGCACCATGCGCGGCCTGCAAGGGGCGCGGAACATGGTGGACCCGATGACGACGCGCCGCGATATGCAGTCGGGCATGATGACGACGGCCCGCCGGTCGAACCATATGGTCGCCGGCAATACGATGTGGAACCCGGCTTACCGGCAGCACGTCTTGCAGAACATGGGCAAGAACTGGGGCCGCGCCTCCGGCGGAACCGTCAAAAACTGATCTTCTTCGCCGCTCTGTTTCTGAAAAGGGACAGGGCGGCTTTTTTTGCGCCTTCAATTACCAAAATAGGGCATTTTGGTATGAATGGTTGTATAATCTGGCTTGCCCATAACCTAACCCGTAGGGACCAACACATGAAACGCGCTTTTGTCCTTCTTCTGCTCGCGGCCGCTCTTGCTGGATGCGCGAGCACTCGGCCGCCGGTAGTCCCTTCCCTGGAAGGGAAACCGCGCGTTCCGATCAACAAGCAACAGCCGACGCCTATCACTCCGGCCGCGGCCTCGACCGTCAATCAATCTCAAGGGGAGTAATGTATGTTCGGACGCAAAAAACCGGCGGCTGAGGCAGCGACGCCGCCGAGCACTGACCCGGCGCAGCAGCATTTCGACAAGGCCATGGATTGGGAAGCCTCGCGCATCCAATCCATTGAAAAGTCTGAGGGCCGCGCCTGGAAGGTGGCCGGCGCGGCGGCCGGCGTCGCGGTGCTTTCGTGGATCGCAATCGCGCTGATGATGCCGCTCAAAGAGTCGGTGCCCTACGTTATTCGCGTGGACAACACCACGGGCGTCCCTGACATCGTGACCGCCATGGACGTGAAGGGCGTCGGTTACGACGAAGTGATGGACAAGTATTGGATGGCACAATACGTCCGCGCCCGCGAAACCTACGACTGGTACACGCTGCAAAAGGACTACAACACCGTCGGGCTGCTGTCCTCGCAGCAGGTCGGCGCATCCTATGCGGCGCTGTTCGAGGGCAAGGAAGCGCTCGACAAGAAATTCGGCTCGTCGGTGCGGGCAACCGTCGAAATCGTGAGTGTCGTCCCCAATGGACGCGGGACCGGCACCGTCCGTTTCATCAAGACCACGAAGCGGGTTGACGATGACGGCCCCGGCACCGTCACGAAGTGGGTTGCGACCGTCGCTTACGAGTACCGCAATCCGTCTCTTATCTCGGAATCGCAGCGCTTGGTGAACCCGTTCGGGTTCCAAGTGCTGAGCTACCGCGTCGATCCCGAAATGATCGGGGGTGGACAATGAAACCTGCTGCTATCGCTCTCGCGCTGGCGTGCGCTTTCGGTAGCACGGCCGCCCTGGCCGTCGATGTGCCGTCATCGTCGCGCTATGACAATCGCATCCAGTACGTGAACTACAACCCCGGCGATGTCGTGCTTGTGCGCGCTCTGCCGGGCCTCGGCGCTCGCCTTGTATTCGGCCCGGACGAAGAAATTCTCGATGTGGCGTCCGGCTTCTCCCAAGGATGGGAGTTCAGCGACCGGCGCAACATCCTCTACGTCAAGCCGAAGTCCATCAAGCAGGGCGAAAACCAAATCCTGTCGCCGAAGGCCGGGGATTGGGACACGAACCTGATGGTCACGACCAACAAGCGCATGTACGACTTCGACTTGAAGCTGATGGCGAGCGCCGGCAGCGACGGCAAGCCCGTCGCAAATCAGCGCGTCGCCTACCGCGTCCAGTTCCTGTATCCCGGCGAAGCGCGGGCGAAGGAACGCGCCGAGGAACGCAAGCGCGCAGCACAAGCGAAGCTCGATGTCACGCCGCCGCCGATGAACTGGCACTACTCGATGCAGATCGGCGACAAGTCCGAGGGCATCGCCCCGACGATGGCCTACGATGACGGCCGCTTTACCTATCTCCGGTTCCCGAACAACCGCGATTTCCCGGCCGCGTTCATCGTTGCCGCCGACAAGACGGAAAGCCTCGTCAACAGCCATATCGACCCCAACACGCCCGACGTGCTGGTGATTCATCGTGTGTCGCCTGAACTGGTCTTGCGCCTCGGGAACGCTGTCGTCGGCGTCTACAACGAGAGCTACGACCCCGACGGCCTGCCGCCGACAAACGGCACGACTGTCCCCGGCGTTCAGCGCGTCATCAAATCCGGCGAGGAAGCAAAATGAGCAATCAAGCGAATAACACGCCTTCGGAACTGGAAGCGCTCGACGGCGAGCGCGGAATGCCGAGCGTGAACCAAGAAGGACCGTCCACGAAAAAGCGCGCCCTGGTGCTGCTCGCCATCGTGCTTTTCGTGGCCGCAGCCGGCGGCGTCGGCTACTGGAAATTCAAGCAGCAACAGAACCGCGATGCGGCCGGCGCGGAAGAAAAGAAGCTGCGGCTTACCAGCGCCGTGCCGGCCCGCACATTCAGCGAGCCGCCGACCAAGCACGTACCGCCGCCGCTGCCCGATCAGGAAGCCAAGGCCGTGCCTGTGGTGCCGGCTGTCGCTTCCGGCGGGCAGACCGGCCAACGGCCGGCCCTGCCGGGTGACGCGACTTACCAAGCGCCGGTTCCGCGCCTGGACAAGTCGGCGTCGTCGCTCATGGTGGCGAGCCAGTCGAACCAACGCGCAGGCGGCCAGGAAGGCGGCCAGGAAGGGGCCGGCGGTGCCCGTTCGCAAGCCTCCGGCCAGGACGGGCAAGGCGGCATGTCGGCGCTGCTGAGTTCCACGAAGACGGCGACGCGCAAGGCGACGAACCTCGGCAACCGGAATTTCCTGTTGGCGAAGGGAGCGTTCATCGACTGCGCCTTGCAAACGAAGCTCGATACGACCGTGCCCGGCATGACCGCGTGCGTCGTGACACGCAACATTTACAGCGACAACGGCAAGGTGCTGCTCATCGAGCGCGGTTCGACCGTCTCGGGCGAATACCAGTCGAACATGCGCCAGGGCATGGCCCGCATCTTCGTTCTGTGGAACCGCATCAAGACGCCTAGCGGCGTCGTGGTCAATCTGGACTCGCCGGGCACCGATGCCCTCGGCGCGGCCGGTGTAGGCGGCTATGTCGATACCCATTTCTGGCAGCGCTTTGGCGGTGCGCTCATGCTCTCCCTGGTGGACGACGTGGCGCGGGGCATCACGTCGCAAACCAGCGGCAGCAACGGCAACAACCAGTTCAATTTCAACTCTACGGGCGAAGCCACGCAAAACATGGCGGCGGAAGCGTTGCGCAACACGATCAACATTCCCCCGACTCTTTACAAAAATCAGGGCGAGCAAGTCGGTATCTACGTCGCCCGCGATCTTGACTTCTCGGGGGTCTACGATGTCGCAGCCCAATAATTCCGGCGCTAATGAGTACCTGACCGGCGAAGGCGCGGTGCAGCGTGCAACCTCTGTCAACTTCCATCTGGAAGCCGTGAAACAGTGGATGCAGGACGCTGAAATTACCGAAGTGTGCGTGAACCGGCCGGGGGAAGTGTGGTGCGAACGGCAAAGCGTGTGGGAAACCCACAAGGTGGACGCGCTGACGTTCGATCACTGCCTTTCACTGGCGACCGCCACGGCCAAGCTCGCCAAGCAGGACATTTCCGACACGCGGCCGATTCTGTCGGCCGTGCTGCCGGCCGGCGAGCGTGTGCAAATCGTGATGCCGCCCGCTGCGGAACACGGCACGGTATCGGTCACGATCCGTAAGCCGTCGTTCTCGCGGCGCACGCTGGCCGACTACGAGAAGCAAGGCTTCTTCAAGCACATTCGGCCCCTGTCCGGCGAACTGTCGCCCGACGAACAGGAATTGCTCAAGCTCAAGCAGGAAGGCGATTACATCGGCTTCCTGCGCCGTGCTGTCGAGCTTGAAAAGGTCATCGTCGTGGCCGGCGAGACGGGTTCGGGCAAAACCACGTTCATGAAGGCGCTGATGCAGGCCATCCCAACCTCGCAACGCATCATCACCATTGAGGACGTGCCGGAACTGTTCTTGCCGGATCACCCGAACCACGTCCACCTGTTCTATCCGAGCGAGGCCAAGGAAGAAGAAAACGCGCCCGTCACGGCCGCGTCGCTGCTGAAAAGCTGCCTGCGCATGAAGCCGACGCGCATCCTCCTGGCCGAGCTTCGCGGCGGCGAGACGTTCGATTTCGTCAACGTCTGCGCCTCGGGCCACGGCGGCAGTATCACCAGCTTGCACGCGGGTTCGTGCGATATGGCATTCGAGCGCATGGCCCTGATGATGTTGCAGAACCGGCAGGGCCGGACGCTGCCCTACAACGTCATCAAGCGGCTGCTCTATCAGGTGGTGGACATCGTGATTCACGTCCACAACGACGTGTATCACCCGGAACTCGGCCGCCACATTACCGAACTCTGGTACGACCCGACCCGCAAACGCGCGGTCGCAGCGGAGTAAAGGTGCGACGGGCTGGCTTCCTCGCAAAGCGCGCCGCGTGCGCGCTTTTCCGTTTGGTGACGGGCGCAGCTGCTCGATCGCGGATTTCTGTCACCAATGCCGGCCTTGGCTGCGCGCCCTGCGGGCTTACCCAAAGGGGCGCTGCCCCTCTGGACTTCCCGCCCTCGCCGGGGGGCAGGGATGCAGGGGGTAAGACTCCCTGCATCCCCGCCGTGAGGGTGGGGGCACTCCATCGGCATCAAGGGTTCGCTTCGCCGGCATCCTCACCCGGTCCCTGCGCTGCGCTCCGGGCTGCGGCCTCCGGTCCCGCCCTTGACACCGATTCCGGCCGGCTGCGCGTGGTGGTGGCTGGTGACAGCGCGAAGCGCTGCAGGAAGCCATCGCGTCACCAATTCTTCATCCATTCAATGGCGACGGCCAGGCCGACCTGGTTGCGCCAGATTG